>DATKGO010000022.1:0-5424 GCA_035510695.1 Patescibacteria group bacterium
GCCGGCACCGACAATAGCTCATGCACACAGGCGAATTATAACGCGGCAGGGCAGATTCTCCCACCTTGGGGAACGTCGTTATACTTTAGTCTCTCCCAATGATATGTTAATATAAAAATATGCTTAAAAAATTAATGAAAATAATGAAAGAACAAACAGGTTTCACATTGGTTGAGTTGTTAATTACTATTGCTTTAATTTCAGTAATTTTGACCGTTACTGTCACAATTATTATTGCGGCACTTAGAACAGCTACTAAGACTGACATAACTACGCTTATTCGTCAAAATGGAAATTATGTCACAGAACAGGTTTCCGATACCTTAAGATATGCTTCAGAATTTGACGGAGTGAAAGTTCATGCTTCCGATTCTTGGACTACAGACTGCAGCGGATCTTCCTCACTCCAGTACAATTATCTTTCTATAAAGACTCAAACAGGTGCACCTCTTGTTTATTACTGTGGTTCGGATGTGACTGCACCTACTCCCACACCTACTCCTGATCCGAATGGCTATAATACATATCCCATAGCTTCCAATGGCGCGCAGCTGATAGATGATTCTAATATTATTGTAAATAGTTGTTATTTTACCTGTACTCAAACAAGCTCGGTCGATTCTCCGGTGGTTGGAATAAATTTTACGCTTTCTCATAGAACAGCCTCTAGTTTCGCAGAAAATCAGGTGTCACAAACGTTTAACAGCAATACGGTTATGCGAAATGTACACTATTAGTTTTTTCTATTACGATTGACAGACGTGGTCGCGCTTGTTACCATGAATTTAGTGAGGAATTTATTCTTTTTTCAATTAGTTCAGAAAGGCCAAGCACTGCTTGTCGTGATACTTATTATGGCGGTTTCGCTTACGGTCGGTTTATCAATGGTCGCCAGAAGCATTACCAACTCCAGAACGTCAAATGAAGAAGAAAATTCACAACGGGCCTTTTCTGCTGCCGAAGCTGGTATTCAGTTTGCTTCTCAGTCAGCCGTAATGTTGAATATTAATAAAGGCATTCAGTTTAATAATTATGCATCAGCGACCGCTTCCGCTACCGTCGTGGGAAATACGCCGTTATTGGTTCTTGACGGAGGTGACGGCGTCCAACAGGATCAGGGAGTAGATTTATGGTTAATGAATCATGATACAAGTAATTATTCTACAGCCTTGTCGGGCAATCTAACTGTTTATTGGCAAGGAAATACCAGTTGTACCGCTGTCGGAAGTCCAAGTCAAATTAATACGCCGGCTCTTGAATTTCTTCTCTTAACAGGGTCGTCGGCAAATGCGGCTGTATTAACTCATTATGTTATAGATCCTTGTGCCACAAATCGCAATAACAATTTTTCAAATACCAGTTTAACCCTTTCTACTTCAGGAATTTCCAGTTCTGATTGTTCTACCTATAATATTACTAATTGTAGTAGCTATAATTTAAGCACGACGATTAGTAATATAAGTAATGGCCTACTCATGCGGATCGTTCCTCTTTATGCCGGTACTCTTATTGCGGTAAAGGCAACCAATTCGTCAGGCAGCCCGATTAATCTGCCTAAACAAGGCACGCAGGTTACCTCTCTGGGCGCAGCCGGCGGAACGCAGCGTGAACTTATATATTATCAGGGATATCCGATGCTACCTCCTGAATTATTTCAATATAGTTTTTTTGCTTATCCTTAATCTAAAATAATATGGCAAATATTAATTCATTCGGTCTTGATATCGGAACAAAGCTTTTAAAAGTCGTAATGCTGCATAAAGATGGTATTAAACTGTCTTTTAAGTCATGTTTAACCGCGCCAATGCCGGCAAACGGTATGGCTTCCGAATCTTCATTCGATTTGGAAGAAATTGCTCAGACAATCCGTAAATTGGTAAATGATGCCAATATAGGGACAAATAATGTTCACGCGGCATTGCCTGACAGATCGGTTTACACCAAAGTAGTGGAAGTCCCGCAGCTGGAAAAAAAAGACTTGGCGTCGGCAATTTATTGGGAGGCTGAACAGAATATTCCCTCTCCGTTGTCTACAATAACCTTATCCTGGAGGCCGCTACGCAAAAGAGAAACGCCTACCGATTCGTTAATGGATGTATTGCTGGTTGGAGCGCCGACGACTTTAATACGAAAATATAAATATGTATTGGAAATGGCAGGATTGAACCTTATTTCTTTGGAAACTGAAGTTCTTTCAGTTGTTCGGGCATTAGGTTTTAATGAAAGTTCACCCTCCACATTGGTGGTAAATGTCAGCGGCTACAGCACATCATTGGTAATCATACAGAAAGGGTTAATTGTTTATACCTATTCTATTCCTTTAGGCGATATAGCGATTAATCGGGCGATATGTACGGAGTTGGGATTTTCGGATGAGCAGGCGGAAGAATATAAAAGAACGTATGGGTTGGTAGATCAACAAATCGGCGGAAAAATCGCTAAAGCCATCCAGCCGATATTAATGTCAATAGTAGCGGAAATAAAAAAATCCTTAGCCTTTTACACGGAGAAATATGCAACGGAGCTGGATATCAAACAATTAGTTTTAGCCGGTGATATCTGTACATTGCCGGGAATTGATCTTTTTTTTGTCCAAACGTTGGGAATGGAGACAATTATTTCCGACCCGTGGAAAATGTGTAACATTCACAATGTCACTCAGCAAGTATTGAAAACAAAAACCGATTACGCGGTAGCGGTAGGATTGGCACTTAAGGATTATGAACAACAATGAGATTAATTTACTTCCGGTCAGCTCAAATAATATATCTTTAGTCTTACAGAAAAGAATTAAGATTGTTCGATTTGTTGCTTTGTTTTGTTTGTTTACTATTCCCAGCATAGTCGTAATTATGTTTCTTTTAGTGATCTTTTCTCCACTTTCTTCCCTTCAGCAGGAGAAAACCTCGCTGCTAGCCAGCAATACTGCATTGCAACAAAAAGCCGAGAAGATAGATTTTATTGAAAATCGGATTAAACTGGCACAGGATTTTCTCAATAAGCGGGAAATGTATGATGGAGTTTTGAGTGAACTTACCTCCAGTCTGCCTTCTGACTTAACAATTGGCTCACTGCAATTTACACAAAAAAACGTTGTGCTTTCGATTTCCGGTAACTCTCTTCTTTCGTTGAAGAATTATCGGGAAAGTCTGGCTTCCGATGTCTCTCAGAGTAAAAATTTTAAGAGTATAGTTTTCCATACACTTACCACACAAGGGTCAGTTTATCAGGAGAATCTCAGTTTAACTATAAAATGAATAAATATACACATAATAAATTCAATTATAAGATGCTTTGGTTTCGATTTAGTCATTCGAAGTATTATCCGTTTTTTCAAAACGGCATGATTATTTTTAGTTCCCTGCTCTTGGCGATTTTTGCCATTGTTCCTCTTTATTTAAATATATTAAATTTGAACAAAAATGTAGATGAAAATAAAAAAGAAGTTAACCAATTAAAACAAAACTTACAATATTTATCTGCAGAGCCGGATAGTGTTATTGCTCAATACTATAATTTGGCTGATATAACCTATTTGCAGACTAAGGATTTTAACAGCATTAGCGCGGCGTTAAGCGCGGCAGCAGCAGAGTCAGGGGTTAGTTTAAACAGTTACTCTATAGATATAGGAATTGTAGCTAAAAAATCTCAAGCTTCCGATGTGAATAGTTTAGTCATGAAGCTAACCTTGAATGGTTCAGTGTCATCTTTTACTAACTTCCTAAAGGATCTTGCGACGAAAGCCCCTTTATTTAATGTGCAGAGTATTGATATTGCAGGTAATAATATTAATTTAGTTGTGGAAGTGGCATATTTGCCTTATAGCGAAAGTAATGTTGATTTAACTACTTCTCCTATTTCGCTTTCTAACAATACTATTACACTCGTACAAAAATTTTCTCAATGGGATAATTATGGGAATGGTACTAATTCAGTTTCAACGTCTAACTCTACGTCTGTTGCCGGAAATTTACCCCCGTTTTAGTATGGGTGTAAGAAGAGATTGTTCGCTCCTCCATGTTTCAATTTCTTTGTGATTGCCCGAAAGCAAAACATTGGGAACAGTTAAATTTTCATAAATCTCGGGACGAGTATAGTGAGGATATTCAAGGAGGCTATCGGAATTTTTAAAAGAAAAAGATTCATTTGCCGTGGCATCCGGTTTGAGTACACCTTCCAGCAGGCGAGTTACGCTATCGCTAATAACCATGGCTGGGATTTCACCGCCTGTTAAGACATAATTGCCAATGGATATTTCTTCATCGACAAATTTAAGAATACGTTCGTCAACTCCTTCATAGTGTCCGCAGATAATAATTAAATGATCCAGTTGAGAAAAAGATCGCGCTTTTGCTTGTGTATAAGTTTCTCCTTTCGCGCTGGTAAGTATAATTTTGCGTTTTACCAAATTATGTCTTGAAATTGTTTGTTTGATGGCCGCATGCAGAACGTCTACCCGCATGACCATCCCTACTCCGCCCCCATAAGGTGTATCGTCAACTGTCCGATGTTTGCCTATACCGAAATCGCGGATGTTGACGAATTCAATTTCAACTAATTGTTTTTGCTGCGCATGTTTGATTATCGAATGTTCAAACGGTCCTTGAAACATTTCGGGAAAGAGAGTGAGAATGGAGATTAACATATGGTAACATATGTCATTCCGGACTTGATCCGGAATCTATTTCGTTCTGGATTCCCGCTTTCGCGGGAATGACGAGAAGATCCTGAGACAAGTTCAGGATGACGTTTTATTCTGTTTCTTCGGCTTGTTCTGCCAAGGTGACGTTAATTCTTCGGTTGTTTTTCATGGCGGAAATTTTCATAATGTTGCGGATACTGCGGATAACCTTGCCTTCTTTACCGATGACTTTACCCATATCGTCTTTATGAACGTGTAGTGTGAAAGTAGTGATTCCTTCTGCTTCAGTTTCTTCGATCGAAATAGCATCCGGATTATCAACAATTGAAGTAACTATATATTGTAATGTGTCTTTCATAGAAATTATTTAAGTAAGTTTTCGATTGCCGGACTGGTTTTGGCACCTTTGGAGACCCAATATTTTATTCTTTCCATATTGATTTCTTTTTTCCCGTCTTTTCCTTTCGCATACCATCCAAGCAGCTCCAAATTATCACCATCGCGGCGGCTGCGTTTTTCCTTCACGACAATACGGAACTTGCGTTCACCTTTTTTTCCTGTTCTTGCTGATCGAATAACTAATGCCATATTGTGCTATTTTAGCAAATTCAGCGTAAGTTCACAAGCCTTGGTCTATTTCACCAGCAATTCTCAATATGAGACAAAGAGAGAACGGTTTGTTACAAAGTAGAGTTAGGTATGCAATTAATGGATCACATATAAAATAAAATTGGACACTTTCTGATAGAAAGCAGCCTGATGAGATCACCAACCATAGCCCA
>DATKGO010000023.1:0-7177 GCA_035510695.1 Patescibacteria group bacterium
ACAGCGTAGTTGAATTTGAAGCCTATGCCTTACAAAATACTGATACTATTCAGAAATCTCTTACCTGTCAAAAAACCAGAAGAATTATTGAAGACCGTTTTTATTTCCCTTTTAATGCACATAATGTATTGACATACTACCGAAGTAAAGTAGCGGATAGTTGACATCGATAGCGAGTAGCTATTACGATAGTATTACAAATATTATTTGGGTATGTATGATATAATTTAGACTAATTATCAAACATTATGAGTAATAAAGATCAAGCAGTTAAAAATATGGATTTATCCCAAGAATTGGCAGAATTTATCGCAAAAAACCCGAAAGCTGTCAAAAAAATTCCGCGAAGTTCTACGTTTGTTGCGTTTTCATCTAAAGATGAGCAATTAAATAAAGCTAATGAGAAGCTTATCGCATCTCTCATGCAAGAGGGTAAAAAAGTAATTAAAGCAATTCAAACAAATGATAAATTTAATCCCTGGAAATTTTTTCCTGTAGCCTCGATATAAATCTCCAGTAATTTAGAGTAATTTTTTGACCTCGCAAACTGAGCCGGGATGTGGTTAATTTATAATAGGTGTACTTTAGAATATGCTTAAAATAATAAGACAATTTACAAGTTCAGTTAGAAGATTCTATGCAGAAATTATTTTTATCCTTACTTTTTCTCTTTATTTTCTGTTTTTAACAAAATAAAACACTAATTTTTGCTATACTACATAGATGCGCTATCTGTTTTTATTTGTTTTTTCTGTTTTTATCGGAGCCTTGATAATTATTTCTTATACCTTCGTAATTTCTCAATACAATTTTCATTCAACTAAAACTTCACCCTCTATTCAACCCACCAAAACTCCCACAACAATTAAAACAATCCCTTTTAATGCCGCTCAGGCACCTACGGAAGCCTTACAAGGTCAGATTACAACACTTTCAGGCCAAACCGATTGGCAATCACGAACTGCGACGCAACCGGCAATATTAACTGCTCCTGTGGCAATTCAACAAGGAGAAGCAGTCGATACTTTAGATAACGGAAAAATGGAAATACAATTTTCAACCTGCTGCACTATTAATATGCTGGCAAATTCCAGTCTGGCTTTTGTACAAACCTTGCCGGTTAATTTGGTTATCAATCAAACTCTGGGCAATGTCACATATCAAAAAACAGGAAACGTTCCACTGACTGTCCGGACTTTTCATTTATTAACCAAAATCGAACAGGGAAATGTGAATATAGCAATTGACCCGAATCGTCCGGTTGTGGCCATAACCGTAAATTCCGGATCGGTTCAAGTAGCATATAACGATTTGCAGTACAACAGCAGCGTAACTCAAATCAGCGCCGGTAATGTATTCTATTTCAACGATGAAACGCGCAATACCGACACGGAACCACTATAGTAATTTTCAAATCCCAGTGTTTTAAACGTCATTGCGAGACCTCGAGCTTGTCGAGAGGCGAAGCAATCTAGAGTTGTAATGCTGAATTTACTTCAGCATCTTCTTTGTTCCAAGGGAAGATCCCGAAACAAGTTCGGGATGACAAGGAAGTCCGAGATTGCCGCGTCGCTCGCTACGCTCACTCCTCGCAATGACGTACTATTGAACCTTTAATCCTTGAATATTGATTGGATTTTGAAATTTGGAGTTTGAATTTTTTTTCAACAATTTAATAATTCAACAATGTAACAATTATCGTTACTTATACGTCTCCAGAGGTTTTAAAATCGTAGAATCTTCATAACCCAGCGCCCATAAAGCAATTCCTCCTAAATTATTATTGTTGGCAAAATTTATCTTTTGCGTCATTGAATTCTCATCCGGATAAAATATTTGATGATACGTACCGCTGTCCTGATCTTTATAAATCACATATTCCTCTTGTGCATCATTATCCAGTTGTGCGCTACAGGTAGCGCAAGAATTAAGAAAATCTTCAACTGTTTTTCCGCTGACTACCAATCCGGAGTCGGGGACTATGGCAGATCTGGGAGTATTATCTATTGTTTCCCATTGATAGCCGTAAAGCGGAACTCCCAAAATAATTTCATTGGCCGGCATAATCCGTAAGGCTTGCTGCAGGGCCGTCTGAATATCATATTCGGCCACGCTTCCGCCGCCGTATAAAGGAGCCACCGGACCGGTAACATAAGAACCAATATAGTGAAAATCATAAGCCATGATGACAATGTGATCGGCAATTAAAGCCACATTTTTAGGATTAATCAAATCTTGTTTAATCAAATCTGTTCCGCTTATTTCAACAGTAAATGTGCCGGCATTTTGAGTGTATAAACCATGTTTTAAAGTATCGGCAAATTGAAAAAACCGCAATTGTGCCTCCGGACTGGCCAGATTGGTACTTTCCACATCCAGATTTAAATCCGTAAAACCATATTGCTTCATCAAAGGAAGAACGTCGTTTAACAAATTTTCCGCGTGTGTTTTCGGATCATCCATGAGTCTGTCAATTGCCTCATTATCACCACTGTCTAGGACTAATGACAATTTGACTCCATTTTTTTTCGCCGCCGCAAAAAACGGATCCATTTTGCCGGACTGCAGAGCATTCCAACCGGGTTCTTCCGATTGCGGAGTGGTCATTTTTACAATGCTTCCGTCCTCACCGATTGTCAGACTGAAATAGGCAAGTGTAGTTATATCTTTTGAATAATCTGTTTGCGCTTTATCCGTCAGCCAGTATGGTAAAAATCCGATAACCTGATTGGACTCCGGATCCAAAGTGCTGCTAAGAGGCAAAGTGCTTTTTGCGGGAAAAATATTTTTCGGAGAATAAAGAATAATCGTGTAGCCGAGAAGCAAACCAATTACAATTCCGCCAAATATAAATAAGATTTTTTTTATCACGAATTCTATTTTACCACGAATTAGGTTTCATTTTTCAGTCGGAACTGCGGTATAGCCGACTTGCTTGATAATCCCAATAATCTTTTTGTCATCTAGTAAATTCTCATCAAAAGTCACCTCAAGCTGCGCTTTGGCGTAATTGGTATTCGCTTCCTTCACGCCTTTGGTGTCTTCCAATTCTCCATCAATATTGATAGAACAGCTGACACAATGCATTCCGATAATTTTAAATATTTTCTTCGTCATAATCTTATATCACGTGTATCACTCCGCGATACATTCCCATACTGCACATGAACGGAATATCACCGGTTTGTGTCGGTGCGACAAAAGCTAAGTTATCGGAACTTCCTACGGGAACAATCTTTTGCAAATTCAAAGAAGGAATTGTCAAAGCCTGAACACATCCGGCACCTGACACATTGGTAATATGAAAAGTTATTTTTGCTCCGGCTTTAACAGTAATGTCATTGGGATTATATCCCGCAGAAGTAATCTGTATGTCTTGATCAGTGACAGGAGCTTGCTCTGCGGCAGCACCTTCAACCACTGAATTACTGCAAAAACTGACAGTACAATAAACTTCGCTCCACAAATTTTCAAGAGTAAAGGAACTGCCTGTCAAAGCAATAGTATTATTTATATTAAATATTGCCAATAAAATAATTGCCAATGCCGCGAAACGCATAAATCCTTGCTGCAATGAATCGCCAAGTTTGGTGACAAAATATCCGAGAATGAAAAAGAGGGGAGAAGTACCTAAAATAAAGGAAAATAAAATTGCAGCACCGACAATTGGATTTCCCGAAGCAATTGCCAAAGCCATCATGGCTTGTGTCGTTCCACAGGGAATAAAAATTGTAAAAGCACCCAGGATGGCCGGAGCGAAAAGGTCGGCGGATTTGGATTGTTTACGCACTAACCTGGTTAAAAATTTCGACGGCTGGATAATAAAATAGCGGAAAATCGGATGCACATCTAAAATATTTAATGCAGTTCCGATCATAAAAATTGCCACGACAAATTGAATAATTACGCGGGTAGAAAGTGATAATTGAAAAAGAGATCCAAACCAACCCAATAAAAATCCTAAAATTGTATATGCAGCCAGTTTCGCAATTAAAAAAGTGATAATAGGTAAAGCATTACCGCTTTTTTCCAATTTTTGTTTCAACCGTTCTTCTTCTCTTTGCGCCAATGTCGCAGCCAGCAAACCTCCCTGAACTGCCATACAGGTTAAGCCACCGGTTAACAGTCCTGTTAAAAAAATAGCTAATAAATTCGTATTTCCCATATATCAATTCAACAATATAACAATTTAACAATTTATATTTGTCAGTGTCAATCTCATCTTTGACAACAGCTTTTTCCCTCTTCAACTTTTTCCATCATCGAAAGCATTGGCAGTCCTCCATTTTTAATAAATTTGTACACTAATATAATAGCAAAAAATAAAAAAACAATATTCAGCCAAGTCGTATAATTCCACTGCATTCCTTGATTAATAACAACAATATGACGGTTGGTTGGAGTAATATTTAATATTGAAAACAAAAACTCAACTATATATCCAGCCAAAGCCATAACAATATAAAAAGTAATAAAAATATAAGCTGCCACTTTCAATCCGTAGTATTTACGATAAATATTAAGTATAGGCAAAATAATCAAGTCCGCGAAAATAAAACTCACGACTCCGCCAAAACTGATTCCTCCTTGCCAAAGAACTGCCGCCAAAGGAACGTTGCCGATTGAACAAACAAAGGAAAAGATGGCAACCAGCGGCCCGACCAAGGGTCCTTCAATTTTTGCCAATGTGGGATTCCCCGACAAAAAGAAAGCTTGCCAAAAAGAATGCGGTACAAGAACGGCCAGTGTTCCCGCGATCAAAAAACCGATCACAATATCAATGCCGATTGCCGCCACTTCCATCACGAAATAGTTCGCTACGGAATTTAAAATTTTGTTGATATTGGAAATTGAAAATTGGAAATTAGAAATTTCTACCCCCATTTCCATCGCCGCATGTCCTTCCATTCTTCCGCTTAATCCCTTTGCCGCTTGTCGTTGCGCCAATGCAATACGTCTGGAAGTTAAAGTAAAGTGAAAAATAATCGCCAATAAAATAACCATAATAATTCCGCCAATAAATTCTGCCGTCATAAATTGCCAACCCAATAAAACAATCAAAATAATACCAAGCTCAATAACCAAATTGGTCGAAGCAAGTTCAAAAACCATCGAGGAGGTAAACGAAGCTCCTTTTTGAAAAAGTGAACGACTTAGAGCAACCGCGGCGTATGAACAAGATGATGAAGCAATACCAAATAGGGTAGCGAGCGTCAAACTTTTCGGAGAATCGTCACCCAATGTATTGGCAAGGGTTTTGTGTGAGACAAAGGCTTGAACAACGGCGGATAAAATAAAACCGAAAATCAAAGGCCATAAAACCTCCCAAAACATTGAAAAAGAGGTAAACAGAATTTGAATAATGATGTTTAATATGTTAGTCATTTATAAATCTCCAACTAATTTATCTATGTTTACGAAAAACTTTCATGATTTCTTCAATTGAAGTTTTTGATTCGCCTTTTTTAATATGTTCAACTACGCAAGTGTTTAAATGATTTTCAAGAATCAAAGAGGTAGTTTCCTGTAAAGCTTTTTCCACTGCTTGGGACTGCTGCATAACATCAATACAATAAGCATCTTCTTCAACCATAGAAATAACTTTATTCAAATGCCCCCTCGCGATTTTCAAACGATGCAGAATTCTTTCTTGTGTATCTTTCGGTCTGTATGACATAATTAAATCAATATCCCCCTATAGGGGATATATTAACGGATGAGAAAATGTTTTGTCAAGTACTAAATATTTCAGTAAAATATTTATAGAAAAAGTTAAACAAATGGGTTATCATTATATGTAATGAATGCAATAAGGAAAGTTCCGGAAATCACCATATATTTTTGGATTATTAAATTGCTAACTACCGCGATGGGTGAATCAACTTCCGATTACCTGGTGTTCAATATTAACCCTTATGTAGCTGTGGCTTTGGGTGGAGTTGGCTTAGTTATGGCATTAATATTACAATTTACAGTTCGTAAATACATCGCTTGGATTTATTGGCTGACTGTCGTTATGGTGGCAATATTCGGGACGATGGCAGCTGATATGTTGCATGTCGGATTTGGTATTCCGTATCTGGCATCAACAATTTTTTTTGCTGTCGTACTTACTATTATCTTTACTCTTTGGTACAAAGTTGAAAAAACTTTGTCCATCCACAGTATTTATACTGTTCGCCGTGAAATTTTTTACTGGGCTGCCGTAATGGCAACGTTCGCTCTGGGCACCGCTGCAGGGGATATGACGGCTGCAACATTTGGTTTGGGCTACTTTACTTCCGGCTTACTTTTCGCAGTGTTATTCTTTATACCGACTCTTGGATATTGGAAATTTAGATGGAATGAAATCTTCACTTTTTGGTTTGCATATATTATAACCCGTCCCCTCGGCGCATCTTTTGCCGACTGGTCGGGAAAATCAACTTTGGGCGGTTTAGGACTGGGGGATGCAAAAGTTTCTTTGATTTTGACTGTTCTAATAGTCATCTTTGTCGGCTATTTGTCTTTCACTCGCAAAGATATTAAAAATTAATTTTAAAAAAACTAATGGAAGATTCTTTTTATTAACTTCTTGAACGAAACATCGGTAAAAATAATACTTAAAGATATCAATGTTATAGCGATGATAACAGCGTCTACACTGTCTCTTCCTTGTCTAGCCCAATAAACATCGCGTAGAAAAAGCCATAAGGCAAATTCGTCCAAAGTCAGAGCAGCACCGATACCAAATAAAATTGCTGGTAAACGATGAGCCATTTTATTACGCCAAAAAGAAATACCGATAAAGCCGCTGATCAATAAAAGAATAATGCCCGGCGTCATATGATGAATATGCAATGCACCATTTTGGTTAGGTAGAAGATGAGCTTTTTGTAAATGAGTAATCGTCCGGATAATTACGAAGGTTGTTAGAAAACTAATCAATATAAAAAATTGTGGAACAGATTTTTTCATGTAAAATCTTCCAGGCATTTGACCACATACTTCAATTATTCCACTACACGCATCAAAACACAAATTAGTCACAATTTACCCAGCAATTCTCAATATGAGACAAAGAGAGAACGGTTTGTTACAAAGTAGAGTTAGGTATGCAATTAATGGATCACATATAAAATAAAATTGGACACTTTCTGATAGAAAGCAGCCTGATGAGATCACCAACCATAGCCCA
>DATKGO010000024.1:0-3497 GCA_035510695.1 Patescibacteria group bacterium
GGGGGATCAAATTTTTAAATTGCTTAAATATAGACTACATTATTAGATAGTTATTGTTTAATAACTTATTTCTTTGTTTCTTTTTGTTAAATAACTTGTTGGTAATATTATATGAAATATTTGAATATATACTTTTTTGAAGAAGATTATTACATAATTTTGCCAGATTTTATTGTCGCATTAATAGATGATACACGATTTGAAATAATTGACTACCTGCCAGACGAAGCACTCTTCCTTGACTTTACACCTCCTGTTGACTAACTTTCCCCTGTTGACTAACTTGGCGGATTATACCGATTGGCTTGCGAATGTCTGGCGGTCTGTGGTGAATGTAGGTAACAATTCGGCGTTATTGCGTTTGTGGCTCTGTCCCCTCTGCATTTGGGTGTAACGCAGCAAGAGGCAAAGAAGCAGGTGGGGGCAGTTCGTAGCTTGAGGCAAAGAGTTCGGGGACGCCGCCAACTGAGCCAGTTATTTGGCCATCCTTTTGGCTGATATTTCTCAAGTTATTTCATCGTGGTAGCTTATCTGTCGTGGTATCGCTTGGGGGGCAGGCTCTCGCTTCGCTCGTGCCTTTGCCCCCCTCGGCTCGCTTCGCTCGCAATAAGGCATGTCAAGCAATTTATTAAGCGAAGGTCGTGGCATAGTTGGCGTGCCGTGGCGGGGTGTGAAGGAAAAAAACGGCGCCGTGTCAATACCCCGTCCCGGCACTTGATTTTTAAAGCAAGGGTGGGGGAGGCAAGTGGTAATGCAAGCAGGTCGTGGCAGAATCCGGAAGTGGTAAAAAAGGAGGTACATATAAAGCGAAGGTCGTGGTAGATAACAAACGCCCAGTGCTGCAAGTGGTAAAAAGCAAGGTCGTGGCAGCTTCCGGATTTGGAAAATCAATTTCGACTTGGTCGTGGCTGCTCGTGGAAATGAGGTTGAGGCGGCACGTGGTAATAAATCCGGTTGTGGTGGCTCGTGGTGTGGTTTGCGTTTATGCTGCACGTGGAAGCTGGAAAGCTGCTTAAAAAAAAAAAGGAAATTGCCCTGAAAACTGGCCGCCTTTTACCGTCTTGGAAAATCTTTTGTCCCGTCGGACGGCGGCCTGACCTTTGATTAGCTCAAGTGTATTCCGCGAAAAACTCCAATGGTTACTAAAAATTAAAAAAGAATGAGGCAAGAATGAGGCAAGAGTTAAGGAAAAGTTTTTGCCTCAGAGGCCTAAATTGAAACTATCTGCTCCGATATGAATTTGACACACTACGTGGTTATATTTAAAAATAATCAACACTCTTACAAAATAAACAACTTACACGCTCGTCTTTCTCTCTGTAATAATCAATTTCCTAAACTATATAATTAATTAATATAATAGTAATTGAAGGGTTAGTAATATATGAAACTTAGTCATTCCATAACAGAAATTAAGCTACATGTCTGTTTGGTCGCAAAAAAACGACATTGTTGGCTCGATACCTACTCGGTTCAGGATGAAGTTATTCAAGCCTGCGCTTCTGCAAACGTAAATATCATAACAATCGGCACTGCAAAAAATCATGTTCATCTGCTTTTTGAAGCCGATCCTATCCGTCCGGTCTGTAAACAGGTCGAAATTATCAAATCCGTGTCCAGTTTTAAGCTTGGAAAATTGGATCCAAACTGGGAAGGATGGCGTACCGGGTATTTTTTAAATTCCGTCGGCTCGAAATCAATTTCCCGTGTCAAAAAATATATTGAAAACCAATAATAAACTACAATTTTGTAGAAATTTTAAATAAATAGGTGATATAATGAAAATCGAAGTTATTGTAAAAGGTGTTTCGTATACAATCCGTATCGAAAGTTTTAACCACAACTTAAAAGTTTGGTTTGAAAATCTTGTTATCGTAGAGGTTCAAGGTACAATTTCTGATGCTATAGATGCCGCTAAAAGTTTTTTCCTCAATAATCGAATTATTATTGATTAAATATTTTCTAAAAAAAATGAAGGCCTTCAAAAAAAGGCCTTTTTTTTATGAAAAATTTGCATTGTGTTGTATTTTTATTATATTTGTATCGTAACTCTTAGTTAACTCTTGGAAAGACGTTTTATGGCAAGCACAAAAGGAACAATTCTGGATAATACCAGAAAGAGACTCGGCTCGTTGGTCTATTCAGCGAACGGCAGCGGCAACTATGTTAAATTTTATAAAAAACCAACCAACCCCAACTCTATAGCTCAACAAAATCAGAGAAATAGATTTAGGGCAATGTCAGGAGGTTATGGTGCGCTTACTCAGATTATACAGCAGGGGTGGGCAAACTTTGCGGCTTCTATTTATAACCCGCTCAAAAAGACTAATAAAGGCCAATTGTCCGCGATTATGGCTTTTAAGGGGATTAAGCTCACTATTCAGGGAAACAATGATAGAGCACTTGTCTTTACTGGTACGTACGATAGTCTCACCCCTAGCGTTACGCTTACTTCTCTTGCTATTGCAATGCCTGCTACTGCTCCCATCAATACTGTTAGACCTGATATACTTAATGGCTCGGGGTCCAATTTACCTCTTGACATTAGTGGGGCTACTATCACCGGCGCAGGAGCCTGCACTTGTTCAATCGTCTTCTCCGGAGCGCCATCCGCAGGAATCACCGGGACAACCTTCACCGACGAAAATGGCACTCAATATGGTTTCACCTTTTACATCAGTGATCCTGTCCATTCCATCGGATACCGCCCGAGGAATCCATATTTCCAAAATATTGGATTCACAAAAATTATTACGGCCGCTACACCAACACCGGCAACGCACTCAAAAATAAATCTTTCTTGGAATTGCTCAACCTTGATTCCAACATATAAAAGGTTTCCGCTTACCGGTCAAATCGTTCTCTTAACTTGTTGTGTCGTTGGCTCAAATGGAACAATCGCACACGTTGGCAGTCAATACGTTACTTTAACTTAACTAAATTTCGATTCTTGAATCATGGCAATTTATCAAAGTTCAATATTAACAGATATCCGTGGAAGTATCGGAGGGTTGACCTTTTACAAAGGTCAAAACGGTCGTATTGTTAGAATGCGTTCCCGCAATATAAACACGGATACCTTATCTCAAAAATCTGCTCGGAATCTTCTTCAGAATTCACTCGGAGGTTATCAGAATTTATCATCTGCCGATAAGGCTTCATGGAATGCCTGGGCAGTTGCAAATTATTATTCAATTCGCAATTCTGAATCAGTCAATAAGTCAGGATATGTCTGTTACCGGTCAATGTTAAACGTCATCAACACTAATAACAGTAAATTTATAATACCAACTTTGAATGGTCTGCCGGCAATTACGCCCCTTGCTATCACCACAGCCCCATTGACTTTCGTTTCACCACCCGTTGGTGTCCATGTTCAGCCTCAAATAATTGACGCCCCCGGTAGCTGGTATAATATCGTCGTTCAAAATGTCAGTTTAACACATGCAAATATTCTAAATTTTGATTTGCAATTTGGTACAATCCCGCATGTACTC
>DATKGO010000025.1:0-7022 GCA_035510695.1 Patescibacteria group bacterium
CAACTTGTTGCCAAAAAACAAGTGTTGGAGCGGAAGTCAAAAGAAAATAAAAATGTTATCTCAACCATTCTGAATAATCCGGATATACGAGATACCTTTCTGCTTAAACTTACTTACAATAGCAATAAAATCGAGGGAAGCACTCTAACCGAACCGGATACAGCCTCCATTCTTTTTGATAATATCTCTCTGCCGAATAAAAGTTTGACCGAGCAGTTGGAGGCGAAAAATCATCAAACCGCCCTAAATTATCTTTTTGAATATATTTCCAAGGATGGAAAATTGGATGAAAAACTGATTCTGAAACTTCATAGTATTTTGATGAACGGTATTCGTCCGGATGCGGGATTTTATCGCAATCATGCAGTCAGAATTTTAGGAGTCAATTTACCTGTTGCTAATTATCTGAAAATCCCCATTTTAATTTCCGATATCATTAAAGAAATGAATAAAAAAACAAAAGACATAATTGCTTTAACGACCGTGGTTCATAGCCGTTTTGAGCAAATTCACCCATTTTCTGACGGTAATGGACGAATTGGCCGGATTTTGATGACGGCGATGCTTCTTAAGTCAGATTTATCGCCAGCTATTATTAAACAGGAAAATAAAAGATTATATTATACTTATCTTTATAAAGCTCAGACCAAAGAAGATTACAGCCAACTGGAAAATTTTCTCTGTGACGCAGTAATGGATGGATTTAAGATTTTGGAACGAAATTAAAATATTCAGAACCAATCTTGATATTTTTTTAGATGAACTTAGCCACATTTTTTTTATTTGAAATAAAATCAAAAGCCCTGCCGCGATTTTCATTTTTTTGGGCTGGAAAATAAGGGGATTTTGGGGGTGGAAAAGAGGGGAAAAGTTATCCACAAATAGTCCCCAATTTGACTTGACTTTTAAAACGTGGTGTAGTATAATATACCCGAGGTTTCCAAATGCGCTTGCTCCTTGTTAGTATTATGGCCGCAGTGTGCGGTCAGGGTGTGTTTGCCCAGCAAGGGCAAACGCAAACCGTCACCGACGCGCGGTCGGTGACGGTGGGGTTTTCGAACCCCAGCCAAAGGGTGGTTTCCTTTTGCTGGGTTTTTAACACCACCGGTTCGCCGGTGGTGAATTACCGTGAGTCCACCGGACTCACGGGGCAGGCCACCGGGGCCTGCCGGTTTCTGGATCCGTCCACCTCGCTTGAGGTGGAGTTGACCCCCGCCGGGGCGCTCTCGTTCGGGGGAGAGTTGATGGTTGGCTTTTGGGGTGACCCAGGAGAGGTCCCCATGCCGGAGGTTTCGGTTCAGCCGGCGGCATCGCATCGCCGCCCCTCGCCGCCCCGCCCCTCTTCTGGGGGGACACGCGGACGCTGAGGCGTCCCCCGCTTCCTCGCTAGAAATTGTTTCTTGCGAGAGGGTTTCGGTTGGTTCCTTCAAAAATCAACACGGGGTCATCGCACTCCGTATAAATCTTAGGCGCTGCAATTTTCCCTAAAAAGATGTTGTATGCGCCTTTTCTGTTTCTGGCAAAATTTTAATTTTAGGCATAAGATATATAGATATGAAACTTGTAATTATCTTTGGACCGCAAGCTGTTGGCAAAATGACAGTAGGGCAGGAGTTGGAAAAAATAACCAACCTAAAATTATTTCACAATCATATGACAATTGAATTGGTGTCTAATTATTTTAGTTACGGTACCCCAACCGGAAAAAGATTGGTAAAACTTTTTCGGGAAGAAATTTTTAAGGAAGTGGTCAACAGCGATTTGGAGGGATTAATTTTTACTTATCTCTGGTATTTTGATTATAAAGATGACCAATATTATATAGAAAAGGTAGCGGAAATTTTTAGAAAAAAAAGGGCTGAAATATATTATGTGGAACTTGAAGCTGATATTGAGGAAAGAATAAAAAGAAACAAAACAGAACATAGATTAGAACATAAACCGACAAAAAGAGACATTACTTGGTCTGAGAACGAAGTCCGAAACAGCGAAATAAAACACAGGGCAAATTCAATAGAAGGCGAAATAAAAGAAAAAAATTATATAAGAATAAATAACACAAAAATAGACGCCACCAGCGTTGCCGTTTTGATTAAAAAGAAATTTAATTTATAGAAGTAAATGAAAAATAATCAAGTTTATAACGGGCTATCTATTAAAATAAGTTGTGTTTCTCTAAATTTCAAAAAATTAGACAAAAATTCTTTGGAAATTTTAAAATCGGCAAGTTTTTCTGATGCCAAATTTATTATTGAAAAATTTAAGAAAAAACTAGGGTTTGATATTGAACAATTGGCTATTATCCAAAAATGCAATGCTATAATTATATTTATCGTTTATGACCAAAATATTTCTTTTGATTTTTTGAAGAGTCGCATTTTTGATGTTTGGGACGAGCTTTCAATTGGTGGAATTGTTGATTATTTAAATCAAATTGTATTTTATGAGGATGAATTGGCAATAAAATATATTGCTGAATGCGCCTTAGGTTTACACAGTGTTGTAGTTGGAGATTCTCAAGTTTTTTCTCAAGTTAGTAATGCTATTCAACTGGCCGCACAAAATCAAAATAGCAACCCAACTTTGTCTGTTTTATTTAATTGGCTAAGAATTTTACTTGAAGAAGTTAAAGAAAAAACCGCAATATTTTCTGGCAATACTTCTTTGGAAAGAATTGCTGTGGAAAAATTAAATGTATTAGTTGAAAAAGAAGCAAAAATATGCATTTTGGGATTAGGAATGTCGGGCAGTTTATTGGTTAAGATTTTATTAGAGGAATATGGATATGATGTAATAGTAGCAAATAGAAGTGAAAATAAAATTTCTGATATTTTAGTAAAGTATCCAAAATTAAAAATTGTAGATCTTTTTGATTTTCAAAAAATTATAGATTCAAAGGTTATTATTTTTGCTCTAGATAATAATAAAGAAACAGTAAATTATTTTAATGATCTAGGAGAAAAAATTATTTCAAGTCACACACCAAAGATTGTAATTGATTTATCAACTCCGTCAGTTTCTAAAAAACAGCAATTAGATAAAATTATAGTAATAGATATTGAAGATTTATCCAAAGAAGCTAATAAGACAATTAAGGAGCGTTCTTCGGAAGTCAACAAGGTTCATCAAATAATTGGTAGGAATTTTTCTTTATTTTCGGATAAATTAAAAACAGAAATTGGTAAAACCGATACTGAGAACGAAAAAACTTTCATTCCACAAAAATTATCGCCACAAATTGTTAATATTATGAAAATTCGTAGTAAAGCACTTTTTTGTATCAGGAATTATTTAGTTGCTCATAATTTTTATGAAATTAATACTCCCTATATAGTTGGTGTTTCAACTGATCCGCCAAAAGTAGATAAAGGAGGAGCCATAGAAGTTGTTTGGTCGGGTGGGAAAAAAGCCTTTTTAAGGCAGTCGAACCAACTTTATAAACAAATGGTAGTTGTATCTGGTATAGAGAAAGTTTTTGAAATTGGACCATTCTGGAGAGCTGAAAGTGAAAAAACATTTCGTCACTTAGTAGAAAGTATTGGACTTGATGTTGAATTTAGTTCTCCAAAATCTTTAAACGAAGTGCTTATATTAGCTTACTCGATAATTTTTGAAGTTTATAAAGATTTTAAAAATACTAATTTAACCAGTTTTGAAATATCTCTTCCGGAACCAGAAAAATTGCCCGTTATAACTTACATGGAAGCAATAGATTTATTAAACAAAAACGGTTTTCCATTTAATTACGGAATTGATCTTGGTATTATTGGTGAAGCTAAGCTTGGTGAAATAATGCGTAAAAAAAATCATAGTGATGTGTTTGCCATAATAAATTATCCTTCCAGCGTTAAGAAGTTTTATACCAAACAATCCGCTTTATCTTTAACAGAAACATTTGATATTATTGTAGGGGGTTGGGAATTAGTCAGTGGCGCTCTAAGAGAAGTTGACAGAAAAAAAATTGAACACTCGATGAAATTATCGGGTCTTAATCCGACAGATTATAATTTTTACCTATCAATAGTGGATAATGCTGTAGAGCATGGAGGATTTGGTCTAGGGATTGATCGTTTGATAGCCAGGTTGTTAGATATCAATGTCGTCTCTGGCGCCGTTCCTTTTCCAAGAACATTTGACCAACTAATTCCATAATATTTTTCCTTCAAAAACCAACACGGGGTCATCGCACTCCGTATCAAATTTTAGGCGCTGCAATTTTCCTTTCGCTCGAAAAGATGTTGTATGCGCCTTTTCTCTTGCCTAATTTTTTATAAAAGAAGTTATACACAGATGTTTATTTATATAGATTTATTGTGTTATACTATATGTAATTTATAAATATAATTTCAATAAAAAAATATGAAATATAAATCTTTGAAGTTTTTGTTTGTCGTTGCCTTACTCGCAATAGTCGGCGCGGTAGTTTCTTTCAAAGTAAATATTTCCTTGAAACCGAATACGGCTCTGGCTTCTGGACCAACCTGTTCTGATGGAGCGGCGACTTGTGGAAGTTTTGGTGGCTACATGGTTCCCGGATCTATCTCATGTTCTATTAACGGAAGAATGAATAACGGCCAGACGGCCACTTGTAATACAGCAGATGGAACTACGGTCATTGGCGGGCCGGGACAACAGGAATGGTTGGTGCTTAATAAAACGGGTTCTGTGGTTGTCCCATCCACCCTTCCTGCTCCTGATGCCAATTATAATTCCACTACCGTTTTTTCCAATACCGCTATTAATATTGACTGGGGAGCAAACCAAGCCGGAACTGTCCATATTGGGACAGCTTATGATTCTTATGACCCATGCAGTCCTTATGCTATCGGAAAAATAGGATGTAATGGTTTTTCAGGTGAGATATCTCCGAACGGAACAGCGAACCCTGGGGATGTTTTGAGCATGACGGTTACCGCATTGCACGCAGACAATAACATGAATTCAACTTGCACTCCGGGTACAAATTGTGGACAGTGGGGAGCCGGCACAGCGTCAGTTGCGTTGAGCGATATCACCTACTGTTTTAAGTCTTCAAGTCCTAGCAATAATAACTACATTATTCCCGGGAATTCTTCATCCGGAAAAAGAAATTATGTGACAACAGCAGATGGCGTTTGTACGCCGAACAACGTGCCAGTTGCCGTTCCGACACTGACCGCGCATTGGAATAGTGGTACCTCAACAACGACCACAGACAATGTCACTGTGGGGCAACCATACACTGGAAATTTTGTTTTTTCTAATTCGGGTCAGGCGGGAAGTTCAGTGACAGTTACAGGATGTGATGTTATTAAATCAGATAGTACTTTTAACACTAGCTTTCCTCCTTGTAGCGGAACATATTCTGCCGGAGGTTCCGGTGGTTCGGCATCTATAACAGTAACTTCACCGTCTAGTGGTACGCCCAATGTGCAGGTTGTAGTGCATGGTGTTGATACTGCCAACGCAAATTCAACATTTTCTCAAACACTGACTTTAAATATCACCGCTCCCGTCACCCCCCCCTCTGGCACTATTTCTATTTCTAATCCGTCATCTTTGTCTTGCTCAGCGCCTTGCAGTCCCACGATTCAATGGAGTTCTTCCCATGTTGTTAACGGAGTCCAGATTTTTAGGGGTCCAACGTTTTGGGGAAATCAGGCCGGCAATACATCTTCATCAAGTACTGATTACGGCCCAGGCAATTTAGGATTGTCGGCAGGATCCTATCAGTATTGTATTTTTGCGGTGGATGCAAGTTGGAATGATGTAACTCCTGCTCTTATGTGTACTACTCTTACAGTTACCGCCCCCACCACCTACACCGTTTCCACTTCTGCCGGCGCCGGTGGTTCTATTTCTCCATCCTCTCAGACAGTCAACTCCGGCCAGACCACCACTTTTACCGTCACTCCACTCACTAATTATTCCATATCTTCGGTTTCCGGTTGTAACGGTTCGCTCTCTAGTAGCATTTATACCACCGGAGCGATTATTGCCAACTGCACAGTGACGGCAAGTTTCAGTTCTAGCGCTACTCTTCCCACAGTTACCACTTCTTCAATTTCAAACATTGGTCAAACGACAGCCACCGGTGGAGGAACCATAACATCCAATGGAGGAGCGACTGTAACTGTAAGCGGTATAGTCTGGAGTAATACCACAACTTATCCAACGACAACAAATTATTTAGGAATCACTTACGACGGCTGGTCAATCGGCGGTCCATGGATAGACAATATTTCTGGATTAAAAGCCAATACCTCTTACTATGTTCGCGCTTATGCCACCAACAGTGTCGGCACGGCGTATGATGGGAGTTATGTGCCGTTTACAACGATAGCAGCTGCCCCCACCACCTACACCGTTTCCACTTCTGCCGGCGCCGGTGGTTCTATTTCTCCATCCTCTCAGACAGTCAACTCCGGTTCTACTACCATCCTTACCGTCTTCCCAAATTCTGGATACAACACATCTTCAGCTTCGGGTTGCGGCGGTTCGCTTTCTGGCAACACTTACTACACTGGCGCAATCACTGCCAACTGTACGGTTACGGCTAGTTTTACTGCTAGTACTACTCTCCCCAACGTTACCACTTCTTCAATTTCAAATATTGGTCAAACTACCGCTACCGGTGGAGGAACGATAAATTCAAATGGAGGAGCAACCGTAACCCAATCTGGTATTGTTTGGAGCAATACCACATCTAGTCCAACAACATCAAATTATTCAGGAATCAATACTTATGGTTATGCCATAGGTGGTCCATGGTCAGACGTCATGACTGGATTAACCGCCGGTACCACTTACTATGTTCGCGCTTATGCCACAAACAGCGTTGGCACCGCTTATGGAAATTATGTGTCGTTTACAACAACAGCTGCTCCTCCCACCACCTACACCGTCACCCCTAGCGCTGGTTATGGTGGTTCTATCTCCCCAGGCACGCAGCAAACCGTAAATTCCGGTTCTAGTCTTACTTTTAACATTAATCCGTCTTCCGGTTATTCCATCTCAAATGTTTTAGTGGATAGTTCTCCGGT
>DATKGO010000026.1:0-21163 GCA_035510695.1 Patescibacteria group bacterium
CTGACATTACCCCAGTTTGCTAAATGATCAGCTAATAGTTAAGTTATCTTTTTGTATACGGTTGAGATAATAGTTGTGGTTGATGTAGTTTCTACGAAAGAAGCCACAATAAAACTCCCGCATCCAGCGTGGCGTCTGGGCAGGATTAAACTCCAGGGTTTATTTTTTATGGAACTGTTGCTCTCGTATACATTTTTCTCCAGAACAGCCTTCCAAGCAGGTTATACTTGATAATTTTGAGAGCAAACCAGATACGGGAAGCTACCTTCTTGCCTCCTGTAATCAAATGATCCTGAATGGTTGTTAATCGCTTCGCTAGAGTCCCAACAAGCATGGTGAGACCATAGGCAATACAGGCAACCAAAAGGAGTCGCCTGATTCGCATGAGATTTCTCGTCTGCAGCTGATGTATCCCTAACTGATGTTTCATATCCTTAAACCATTCCTCAATATGAAATCGATCGGTATAACGCTTGATTGCTGTTTCTTTTTTTCTCAGGTTGGTTATCAGAAACCATGGATCAGGATCTGCTCCTTGCTCTTTGGGCGGAGCGACCACACAGGCAAGATTGACTCCGGTTACTTTTCCATCTCCCCGATAGGAAATTTTCTCATACCACACCGGCTTGTTCTCCTTGAGTGTTTTGCCTCGTTTCCGAAGCAGGATTCGCTTTCCTTTTTTGGTGGTGATCGTGACATCGCCTTTAACTCGAATCACAAACAATACTTGTTTCTTGAGCAAGAACTGGAAGAGTGTCGCTCTCCCAAAACCACGATCAGCGGTAAGTAATAGTTTTTTATCAGGAGCAACCTCTCTTACCAGATTGATAAGTCTTGCCAGGAGGCGTTCCTCAATGCGATTCTGGGAATCCTTGATTTGACTATGAAGAACTATATGCCAAAGCAGTGGAATCCCTCTGCCATGAAACGGTATGACGATCATCAAGCACTGTATATTCCCGGGAAGCGTAGTCCAATCCATGGCCACAGGGATAATTCTGTCATGGACAAATGTTTTCAGACACCAGCTGATCCAGGTGAGCCGCAAAGCGTCAGGGTTCCATCTCGGGTTGGAGAGAAACCGCCAGAAGCGTTTTAAGCGATGTTTGTGCTTATCAGCTCCCGGAACAACACGGACAATTTCTGACATGAAACCGGATTGTGTCTTGATTTGACCAAACACACCGTAGGCGAGATTGACTCTCTGGGTTTTGCGAAGTACAGGAAACACTTTATTAATGATGCCCTTTACAAATTGGGCAGAAAAAGACAAAATACAATTCACCCCCTTTCTGTTTTGGGAATTCAAAACAACCAAAGTTTAGCAGATTGGGGGCTTTTTTATGTTTTGGCCTTAAAGTGGGGTAATGTCAGGTCCAAAAAGTATCAAATTCCAAACTCCAAATTCCAATAAAAGATCAAGTCTTTAAAATTCAAAGTAATTAATCATTTAATACTTGAGACTTCATTGAAACTTGAATTTTGAAACTTGAAACTTATGGTGATACCGTCACTAATCTATCCACGCTTGTCTCTTTCCCGTACTTACTTTTTGCAGTCACATTAATATCCGACTTACCCGGTTGTAAGGTTATACTTTTAACAAAAATTCCGCTTGCATCAACCGCAACCATATCACCATTAACCAAAACCACGGCATTGGGATCTGTAGATCCTATCACCTGCACATCCTGTTTGACTCTACTTCCTTCTTTGGGCATGGAAATTGAGAGCGGAGGATTAAAGAAAACCGAACGATATTGAAAAACTAAATAACCCAGTAAAAAAATAAAAATAAAAATAATTCCCAACGTCCTTCGCCGAACTCTAAGAGTCTGACGTTTAAAACTTTCTTCATGTGTCAAACCTTTAGGCAGCACCTTATATGTTTTCTGCTCATCAAATTCACGTCTAAATAAAGCAAGTGTTTCTTTCTTCGGAAAACCTAAATAATTAGCATAATTCTGTACAAATCCCAAGGCATAAGCAGCAGAAGGAAGATGCGTGTAATTACCGCTTTCTATTGCAGAGAGAAACTCGGAACGGATTTTTGTTGCACCGGATACCTCAGCAAGAGTCAAACCTCTTTTTTTTCGTTCATCTTGTAAGCGTTGACCAAGTCGTACCATAATAATTATAAATATTGTCATTCCGGGCTTGACCCGGAATCCATTCTTTGCTCTCTGAATCCGCCAGCTGGCAGATGACAGACTTGAAGATCCTGAAACAAGTTCAGGATGACAAGGGTTCTATTGCGGATTTTGAGACTGTAAAAACTCTTCCGCATCATGTACCAACACATCGCGCGGCTTAGCTCCTTCGGCCGGACCAACTACACCGGCTTCTTCTAATTGATCAATCAGTCTGGCGGCTTTGGCGTAACCGATTGACATTTTTCGTTGTAAAAATGAAGAGGATGCCTGTTTAAACTGACAAATAATTCTGACTGCCTGGTCAAAATCCGCATCATGTCCGCTGGCTGTAATATTACCATTTTTCTTGGATAAAATAGGTTGATTAAGAATTTCTTCCGTATATTCAACTGCCACATTCTTAGACTTTAGGAACTCTACTAGTTTTTTCACTTCTTTATCTGAGACAAAAGCTCCTTGAATACGCGTCGGTTTTGCTTGATCCGGCGGAATAAATAACATATCTCCACGACCAAGCAGTTTTTCCGCTCCCGGAGTATCTAAAATAACTCTGGAATCGATCATGGAAGAAACGTTGAAAGCAATTCTGCAAGGGATATTGGCTTTAATCAAGCCCGTAATGATATTTACTGACGGACGCTGTGTAGCAATTACCAAATGGATACCTACAGCTCTAGACATCTGCGCCAACCGTGCAATGGAATCCTCAACCTCTACAGGGGCATACATCATCAAATCCGCCAACTCGTCAATTATAATCACTATGTAGGGAATTGCTTGAAAACCGGATAATTCATTATATGCGTCAATATTGCGCACTCCGCGTTCGGCAAATAATTTATAGCGTCTGTCCATTTCGCCTGTTGCCCAACGAAGAGCAGAAAGGATTTTGTCTACTTCAACTATTACCGGCGTTAATAAATGTGGAATACCGTTATAACCGGTCAATTCCACCCGCTTCGGATCGACTAAAATCAGCTTAATTTCCTGAGGTGAAGCACGGAATAAAAGCGAGGTAATCATGGAATTAATCATGATTGATTTTCCGGAACCGGTAGTACCGGCAATCAAAACATGCGGCATTTTATTAATATCTGCTATCACCGGCGCTCCGGACACAGCCAAACCTAATGAAACAGCCAACTTGGATTTACTCTTTTGCATAACCGTAGAAGCCAACATCGTCTTTAATGTCACAACTTCCAGAGAACGATTAGGAATTTCTATTCCGACTAGATTTCTGCCCGGAATTGGAGCTTCGATACGAATTTGGCCTGTCGGTGCTTCTGTAGCTAAGGCTAAATCATTGGCTAAGGAAGTTATTTTTGAGACTTTAGTTCCTAAAGCAATTTCCAAAGCGTATTGCGTGACTGCCGGACCGAGATTTACTTCGGCTACACGTGCTTCAACACCAAAACTTTGTAGGGTTTTTTCAATTACCGAAGCAATCTGTTTTATATCTCCCCGATCTGCTTTTTTCCCGGGATCATCTGATAATAAAGATAAAGGCGGATATTCCCAAACACCATTGCCGGCCAGTGCATTTGATACCAGCATGTCTGACAGAATTTCCGGATTCTTTTTATTTATTTGTATATTCGGATGCTTTTCGGCTGTATCTTGTTCAATTGCCGAGACAGGCATCACTTTTGCACCGCCTTTAATGGTCATTGGCTTTCCATGCTGTAAGCCGCCCATGTTTTTAGATTGGCCACCTTTAAATAAACCGATAGGAAAAATTCGATAGCTGTTTTTCAAAATTGTGCTAAATACCTGAGCCAATTCATCAATAGACGTATCAAAAAAGACAATGATACCCACAAATAGACCGACAACGTAGACTATGTCTGCTCCGGCTTTTGATAAAATATCTTCAACGATTTGAAACATCGCTAAACCAATTTCTCCGCTTTTAGACAGTGCTAATAAACAAATAAAAAAGAGTAAGTATCCAACCGAAACGTTAACTTTGGACAGATACATTCTCAAATGGAGAAATAAGAAGCCGAAAAAAAGAAGTACGAAGGGAAAAAAGAAAGCTACTCCGCCGAATTTGGAAGCCAAAATTGTATTGATTAAAGTTAAGGCTGATCCGCTTTTACTGAAAGAAAGGAAACATAATCCGGCCACCAAAAAAAATCCCAGCGCAAACAGAGTATAGACTGTATTTTTTCGTAGTTTTAACTTAAATTTTTTACGGGAACCTCTTCTTCTTGCCATAGCAGGTTTACACTCAAATCATAGCACAAATGAGGAGGTTTGTGAAACTACACTTCCACCACTACCGGAAGAATCAAGGGACGGCGGCGGAGTTGTTTGAAGATCTGTTTTCCCGCCACTTCGGAAATGAGTTGACGCATATGCACCCAATTGGTTACTTTAACTTTTTTCAAAGCTAGATTTTTTTGAATTTCATTCCCCAAAGTTGCTTGTACTTCCTGATTATCTTTGGCAGAAAAACCACGTGAAACGATTTCCAATTTATCTACCAATTGTCCGTCTTCCGCTCTCACTTCCGCCATAATAATCACAATTCCATCTTTGGCTAAGCGCTCGCGATCGCGCAAGACAAAACTCTCCACCTCTTCACCTGACAACTGATCAACATAAACATTATTTATATCCATACGCTTACCAAATTTTACGCCGTCCGCGTTAATTTGCACTTCCTGTCCATCTTCCGCCAGGATAACTTGACTTCGTTTATAACCAAATGTTTCCGCCAGCTGACGATAGGCAACCATTTGTTTATAAGTTCCACCAATCGGTAGAAGAAGTCTTGCTTTAGTCAACGACATCAAAAGCATCAAATCACCGCTTGAGCCATGACCTGAGACGTGAAATTTATCGGAAACTTGCGTATAGAGAACGCGTGCTCCGCTTTTGGATAAAGTATCAACTAAATCATTTACCGAAACTTCGTTACCCGGAATCGGATCTGAAGAAAAAATAATTACATCGTCTGGAGCCAATTTTATCTCCCGATGTTCACCGTTAGCAATCCTGTTCATGCCTGAATTTTGCTGTCCCTGCGAACCGGCAACTAGAAGTAGTAATTGTTTATCGGGATAATTTTTCAGTTCATCAATTTCCACTTCCGTACCTTTGCGAATTTGTAAATAGCCCATTCTCTGGCCAATTTCTTTATTTTTTATCAGTGATCGACCGACGAAACAAACCTTCCGATTATATTTCTCCGCTGCCGCAATAGCCTGATTAAGACGGGAGATATTGGATGAATAAGTAGTAATAATACATTTCCCTTTACACTTAGCCACTTCCCTTTCAAAATCTGCCGAGATCGTTTGCTCGGAAGGCGTAAAACCTGTTCGTTCCGCTCCTAGACAGTCAGAAGAAACGCATAATAAATTCTGTTCGCCTGCTTTGGCAATACTGGTAAAATCAGTCTTTTTCCCGTCATAGGGCGTCAAATCAAATTTATAATCCGCTCCATGATATAAATTGCCGATTGGAGTTTTAATAAGAATATGTGAACTGTCGGGGATAGAATGGGTAACCCGCATAAAGGAAACTGAAAACGGTCCTAATTTGATCTCCCGATTATCAAAAGGCACAGAGGTAACTTGTCCGTGTACTTCAAATTCCGTTAATTTACTATTGGCAAAAGCCGCTGTCAGCGGTGTACCATACATTGGAAAATCATAACCGGCCTGCTGCAATTGCGGAAGGATAAAAGGAATCGCACCGATATGATCTTCATGACCGTGCGAAAAAACCAAACCGACAATCTTTTTGGTACCCTTATTTTTAAGCAAATAGGCAATATCGGGCAAGAGCAGATCAACGCCCAACATGGTTTCGTCGGCAAAACCGATACCACAGTCCACAATTAAAATCTGATCTTTGTATTCGTACAAATACATGTTCCGCGTCACGTCACCTAAGCCCCCAAGCGGAATGATAGAAAGAAAATCTTTGTTTTTTGTGAAAAATTTCTTTTGCGGTTTAATTTGAGGATTATTGTTTATAATTGGATCCATATATTTTTATTATTCGTATTATACTCTATTTCCTACCACGACGGCAAAAACTGCTTAATGTTCTCCCCTGTAATTCGCACTGCTTGAGCTTTGCCTTCGACAATTTGCCTGGCCACTTTGCGGCACATATTATCAATTGTCCGCTCAAGCGAACGGATTCCAGAATCAAAACCTAACGGACGAATCACAGCTGACCAGATAGTATCATCAATACTAATCTGATTTTCCTGTAATCCCGCTTGTGCGCGAATTTTAGGGAATAAATAACTTTTGGCAATCACAATTTTTTCCTCATCGGTATAGGAAGGCATTTGAATAATTTCCAAACGATCCATGACGGCTGTTGAAATAACTGTAGTATTATTCGCAGTCGCGATAAAAAGTACATTTGATAAATTAAACGGATAATCTATGTAATGATCCGTAAATGCCACGTTCTGCTCAGGATCCAACAGTTCAACCAAAACGCCCATAATATCCGCTCTGGCGGCTTCACTGACACGATCCAATTCATCAAGCAGTATAACCGGATTACGTGTCTTTGCCTGATTAAGTTTTTTGATTACCGATCCGGGTTCCGCATCAGGAAAAGCACGCGACTGCCCACGCAAAGACCTGGAATCGGCCATACCGCCAAAAGGTATACGTTGAAACTGTTTCCCCAAAGCTTCGGCAATTGATTGAGCCAAGGTGGTTTTCCCTGTCCCGGCCAGTCCAACCAAACACAGAATAGGCGCGTGAATTACATTCTCGGGTTTATTATTTTTTAAATTTAAAATCACCGTTGCCAAATAATCTAAAATTCTGCTTTTAATTTGCTCCAAACCATAATGATTTTTATCCAAAGCTTCCTTGGCTTTCACCAAATCCAAAAGATCCTGACTCAACGAATTCCAGGGGAGACCGACTACCCAATTAACATATGAAGCAGTATTTTCGTATTCCAAAATATAATTTGCGCTCATAAATCCGGCACTGGCTCTAAGTAAGGCCAAACGGGAAATACGTTCAATAAGATTTTCTTTAAGATCCGTCGGTAAATTAACCGAATCAATTTTTTCTCCCAGTTTTCTGATTTGGTCATTTGATTCTGCCCGTTCTTTAGCGGTGGAGGATTGTGCTGCCTGACTTTTCGCGATAAGAATCTGCGGTTGTTCATTCTGTGGTACAGTTGCCTGCTGAACAACAGATTGCACCATTTGAGCAGCAGAATTTGGTTGAGTTGGCGTAGATTGATCTATTCCATCTGATGGTTGCTGGGCAGCTGGATCCATATGCTTATATCATACCTTATTTATTCAACAGAAGACAAATAAAACAAATCTCAGACAAATCTCAGACACTTATAAATTAAAACTTTGTAATAACTTTGCGTGTTCCGGATTAAATGTTTTACTCGAGCTTCGATATAATTCAATTTGCGTAGATTTCATTATTCCAATTTCTTCAGCCATTATGTTTCTCAATTTCTCAATTAATTTTAAAGAGGGAATTTGTTTATAACGTATAAAATTAATCCACCCCGTATATTCAAAGCCTTTAAAAAATGGATTTGTATAATCACCTGAGACATTCAATTCTTTTCTTAATTGTTCTCTTAAATCATGCAAAGCAAATTGAGGATAAGCGAAGATCGATGCTGTATGCATATTAGAACCAAATCCTTTCAATAAAAATTCAAAGTTATATTGTTTTTTTATCTGTTCAATTATTGCTACCAATTTACTTTCATCTACTGAAATGGCTATATTACCTAAAATAGTTAGATGCAGTTGTTCTAGTGGATAATAAAATTGTTTTGGATCAATAATTCTCAGCTCGGCGATATGCTTTTCTATTATTGACAATAATTCTTTATCCGGCCTGATAATAATTGAGTAGTTTTCAAGTACAAGATCTTCAGAAAAAATTTGTATCTCTTCAGGTTTTAATGCAATTATTTGCCGATGAACATACTCCTCAAATTGCCGAAAAACACTATTAGATTCAAAAACGTTATGAGACTTATTCATCATTTTTCATTTTTATATCCTAACTTTTGCAAAGCTAGAAAAAATGCGGAGATAGTTCCGGTAGCCCAAATTTCATGATTTTGAATCTTCTCAATAATTTCCTCCATCGTTAATTCAACTAACTCAATATTCTCTGTTTCATCCAGATGCTGTTGCTCTTTTTTATATGCATTTTCAACTAGAAAAATGTATAAATTCCCAATTTCTTTAGTCGGATTATGATTTAGTTTTCCTAAAAATGTAAATTTTTCCGCAGTATATCCCGTTTCTTCCAACAGCTCTCGTCTGGCAGCTTCTTCCGGTTTTTCATTTTCATTAAAATATCCTGCAGGAAACTCGGTCATTATTTGTCCTACAGCATGTTTATACTGCTTATCCAAAATAAACTTTCCCTCTTTAGTAATTGGGACCATTTGCGCTACGTCATTATCCTGCCACATGAAATAATCATCAATTATTTTCCCGCTTGGTAATTCAATACTGTCCTGTCTTACTCTAAACCACGGATTATCAAAAGCTAATTTAGAAGAAAGCGTCTTCCACTTATTCATGAGACTAATATAGCAGAGTATTAAACAAATAAAACCACAATTCATACCCATATTCTTAACATATGCTACTATCTAAGTATGCAGTGGGCAATCAAAGACGATTCTGGTTTAAGTTGGTGGGCAATGGTGAAAGCCATTTTGTATTTATTGGATAAACGAAAAAAAGCATATATCTTCTATACAACAATTTTGTTTTCAGTTCTTTTCTATTCCCTTGTTCCATCATTTGTTATTGGGAAAATTGTTGATTTTCTGACAACTTACAAATTAGGAATGTCTCTTCTTCCATTATATGGATATGTCCTTTTTCTCACTTGCGCAACAGCAATTATTGCATTGATAAGACTTTCAGTGAAAAATAGATTGAATAACATACAATCTGAAGCAAATTATTTTACCAGAGTAAGAGGGTTTGAACGATTACTGGATTTCTCAATCAAGTGGCATGATAAAGAGGATACTGGTAGTAAAGTACAAAAAATTCAAAACGGAACCAATGCATTAGGTCAACTCCAAAATCTTTTGGGAAATGACGTCTTTGTCCAAGCTACTTCAATTATTGGTGTTCTTCTGGCTTTTTTACTTCTAAAGCCACTCTTTTTTCTTTATTCTTTGATTTATATCGGTATTTTTGTAATAGTGCAAGCAAGTTTTTATAATCGGATGCAGCAAATGACTATTGAATTTAATAAGTTGCTTGAAAAAGCAAGCGGAACATACTACGAAGGATTAAGTAATGTTTTAACCATAAAAACTCTTGGAGTAAAAGAAGATTTTAAGAAAAATATTACTTCCCGGGAAGAAATGACAAAAGATTATTCAATTAAAATGTCACGATTTGGTACTGACAAATGGAAAGCTTTCCAAATTGTTAATGCACTTGCCGTAGCCGGAATGCTTTTATTAATCAGCAATGGATACTTAGTAAAAGCAATTAGCCTTGGATCAATAATTGTCTTCTTTAATTACTTTCAAACTCTATCAGAAGCGTTAGGTGCCAGTACAAGCCTGATAGACTTATTAATCAATACAAAAATAAGTATTGCCCGTATGATGCCAATTTTTTGGGAGAAATCTACAGTAAAGGAAGGACTTCTAAATTTTCCCAAGATATGGGAACAAATACAAATCCAAAACGGAAATTTCAGTTATCAAGAAACGGAAAATGGCATAATTAAAGATTCAGCACTAGAAAATATAAATCTGGCTATTAAGAAATATGAAAAAGTAGGTATTGTTGGACAATCAGGAAGTGGAAAATCAACATTAGCCAAACTATTACTTGGACTTTATGAATTAAATAATGGAACATATAAAATTGGGCCGACAAATTTCTATAATATAAAACATACTGAAGCCACAAATGAAATTGCTCTTGTCTTACAAGACTCAGAAATGTTTAATCTCTCTTTGCAGGACAATATTACTTTAATGAGAGAATATAACGATTCACTGTTTCAACGCGCAGTTACAATTGCGCAACTAGAAGAACTTATTAAGAAATTACCTGAAGGAATAAATACGTTTATTGGTGAGAAAGGCTATCGTCTCTCTGGTGGAGAAAGACAACGAATAGGAATTGCCAGAGCAATATATAAAGATCCACAGATTTTGGTATTAGATGAAGCAACTTCCTCACTTGATACAAAAACAGAATCTCTTATCCAAGAGGGATTAGATGCTCATTTAGAGAAAAAAACAGTGATTAGTATAGCTCACCGCATTTCAACCTTAAAAAATACCGATAGGATAATAGTATTTGACAACGGTCGAATAGTTGAAGAAGGCACATATGATTCATTATTAAAAAATAACAAATCAAAATTTTGGGAATTAAATAAGCTTCAAGGATAAAAGCTGGATTCTGGATTGTGCTCAGAATGATAGGAAGATCCTGAAACAAGTTCAGGATGACGACATCTTAGTAAACTTTGAGCTTTTGATTTCTAGCTTTTAATTTAGCTTAAAAGTGGGTTTTACGACGAGGTCTTGCACCAAAACGTGAATTGCTGCCTGTTCTGCTTTCCTGTCGCTCACGCATAAACTGCTGAGTTAGAGGATGAGGCGCAGACGCCGGACGATCTTCTCTGGGAGCAAAACTTGGTCTTGGTCTATCATCTCTGGCTCTGAAATCAGTTCTCGGACGATCATTACGTGGACGAAATTCTCTGGGACGAGCTTCTCCTTGTCCTTCATTTCCTCCGCCTTCCTTAATATCATCACCAAAAAGCATGGATAAATTAATTCTGCCCTGATCGTCGACTTGAATAACTCTGACTTTAACTACCTGACCAACTTTAACCACATCTTCCGGCGATTTAACAAATCCTGCTGCCATTTGTGAGACATGTACCATACCTTCTTTACCGGGTAAAAACTCCACGAAGGCTCCGAAAGAAAGAATTCTTTTAACCGGTCCTTCAAATTCTTCTCCAATTTTTACTTCCCTGACTATACTGCTTACCCAATCGAAAGCTTTCTTAACTGCTTCATCGCTCGTACCTGACACTGTAACCGTGCCGTCATCTTCAACATCAACCGTAGCGCCGGTTTGCGCAATAATATTTTTAATAACTTTTCCTCCGGGGCCGATAACTTCACCGATTCTATCCACCGGAATCTTCAAAACTTCAATTTTGGGCGCAAAAGCTGATAATGCAGGTCGTGGAGCTGGAAGAACAGCTTTCATTTTCTCCAAAATGAACATACGAGCTGTTCGTGCACGCTCTAAAATCTCTTTTACTTGCGCATCTGTTAATCCGGGAACTTTAACATCCAATTGAATAGCTGTAATTCCCGTATCGGTTCCAGCCACTTTGAAGTCCATATCGCCTGAAAAGTCTTCCAAACCGATAATATCGGTTAATAAAACATAATTATCTTTATCGGACATCATACCGATAGAAATACCGGCTACCGGCTTAGTAATCGGAACTCCTGCATCCATAAGAGCCATAGTTGAACCGCAAGTGGAGGCCATAGAACTTGATCCGTTTTGTGATAAGACTTCGGAAACCACTCTCACTGTGTAAGGAAACTTTTCACGAGTTGGGATAACTGCTTGTAATGCACGTTCTGCCAATGCCCCATGACCAATTTCACGACGTGAAGGTGTTCCGATTCTTCCGGCTTGTCCAAAGGAATACGGCGGACCTGAGTAATGATGAATATAACTCTTGGTTTCTTCGCCTTCTGCCGATTCAATCAACTGTTCCATTCGAGGAGAACCCAATGTAACAATAGATAATGCTTGCGTTAAGCCTCGCTCAAAAATGGCTGATCCATGAGTTCTGGGTAACATTCCAACTTCAACATTAATCTCACGAATTTCATCCACTTTTCTACCGTCCGGTCGAGCTTTTTTCGTGACTATGTTACTTCTGATACTCTTAAACATGACATAATCCAGTGCTTTAACCAAAACTTTTTTATCTAAAACAGTGCCCGGATTTGCCAACTTCTCATCTTCATAAATTTTCGCCAATAAATCTTCTGTCTCGGAACCACTGCCTTCTTTATTCGCACGCACTTCAATTAATGCCTCAACTTCTTTTTTATAAGATTTGTTAATCAGAGCAACTGCATCATTTAAGGCAACATCAGGATTTAGAGTAAATTTCTTTTGTCCAACTTTCTTTACTAAATCTTCAATAAATTCAATTACTTTTCGTGTTTCCGTATGAGCGGCAACAATTGCATCATGAACAATTGCTTCCGACACCTGTAAGGCACCTGCTTCAAGCATGACGGTTAAATCTTTACTTTGAGAGGCAACAATATTCAAATCCGAAACCAGTCCTTCGGATACTGTCGGATTAAGAACAAGCTCCACTTCCTGAGTTTCCGGATTCTTGGCTGTTCCGACTCTAATCGCGCCAATTGGTCCGTTCCAAGGAATCGGAGAAATTGCCAAAGCAGCCGAAACCGCGTTCAAAGCTAAAATATCCGGTTCATGTTCCCCGTCAACTGACAAAACAGTAATTACGACTTGAACTTCCTGTTTAAATTCCTTAGGGAATAAAGGACGGATTGAACGGTCAATCAAACGGCCAATAAGAATTGATTCATCTGTCGGACGGCCTTCCCGTTTTACCCAACGTGAACCTTTAATTCTTCCTCCGGCATAAAGTTTTTCCGTATATTCAACACTGAGGGGGAAATAATCAAGATCCGCACGAATAGTTCCGGCAACAACGGTTATTAAAACCACTGTATCGCCAAGTCTCGCCAAAACTGAGGATGTTGCTTGTGGAGCAAGATGACCTGTCTCAAAGCTTAAAGTTTCGCCAGCTAATTCCATGCTGACTTTTGTAGTTTTTTTAATCATAAAATATTATCTTCTTTTAAATTAGTATAATGAGGATATTGTTATATCTTCTTGAAGAACTTTCTATCCCTGATATTAGTTCTTTAGTCCAATTTTTTTCAAAATCCCTGTCGCACGTTTTTTATCAACTGTTCCCAAAAAATTAATCAGTCTTCGACGTTTCGCAATCATGGATAATAAACCTCTTCGGCTATGATTATCATGATTATGCTGTTTTAAATGTTCGGCCAAACGATCAATCCTGTGACTTAAAAGTGCAATTTGCACTTCCGGACTTCCGGTATCGGTTTTTGTAGTCTGAAAATCCTGAATGATTTGCTGTTTTTGAGTTGTATTCAGCGGCATAAGTACGAGTATTATAGCAGTTTTAAAATTTAATAGCAATTATTCGATGTTCGAAGATCCTTTATAGACTTTTGGTGTCAACCAATCAGCCGGAGGATTCGTATCATCGGCTTGCTGATTTGACTGTTGTTGTTTTGGCTGTTGCTGATTTTGCAACTGACTTAACTGCTGTCTTGTTTGTTCTAAATTGGATGGCTGCTGCGGTTGAACCTGTCTTCCATTTTGATTCTGTTGACGATTTTGTTGGCCTTGCTGTTGCTGACGATCTCCAAACCTGTTTTGGTTTTGAGTTCTTGCTTGCTGTTGTGGTCGCGGCTGGTTATCACGTTGCTGCATGTCCGGCTGTTTACGTTGCGGCTGTTGATTAATCTGATGATTAGGCTGGTTAATTCGACTCGGACGTTTCGCACCTTTACGAAGTAGTATTGCGGCAATTTCAAATGCTAAATAACTGGTATTTTGATTTTGGAAATTATTGGTTGCAGCTGAAATACCGTTGATTAAATTCTGAGCAATATCTATATCAAAATCATAACCTAATGATAAAAGTAAATCGGCAACCTGCTCACTGACAGATGAAAAACGCGGTGAAACAAGAACGACATTCCCATAATTTTCATTTTGTTCTTTGTTGTCAATATTAATAACCGTTAAATCTTTTGCATTTTCTTCATTATATAAGCCACCTAAATCCGCTAATTTAGGAGTACCGACAGCAATTAAAAGTCCGGAAAGATTTACACTGCTATGACTGTATTTAACATCCTCTTCGCTAAAAGACAAACCTTGTTCACCGGCTTTTACGATAATATTAAGGTAACCGTTATCAATTGTATAAGAAACTTTTTCAATTTCTCCCTCATCTTTATAAGGGAAGGCTACTGTCAAATCTCCGCCACTATTTTGGCCACCTTGAAGCTTAGAATCGACTTTATCAATTCCCACTAAGGAAGAATGCTCAACTAAAGGCTCGGTTGCGGAAGCAATGGCAACTTTTTTACCTGCAGCTTTAAAAGTAAGATAAAGCGCTAAAGCGGCTGCCATATCGTCTATTTGAGGATTTCGACCAACAGCGATACCTATTTGATCGTTGTGTTCAATAATATCTTTAATTTGTTGGAGTGCTTGATTATCCATATCCTATAAGAATGGTTCTAGTTGTGAGATAATATCATATCTCCCGGCATAAAGTCAAGGGGGGGCGTAAGCAAAATTCCAGCCTCGTGGCCTTTCTCTACCTTAGATTGAGATTCTTTTCCTACACGCAGCGAATTAATGATACTTTCACCCACAATCGTATCTCCACGCATGAAACGCACTCTATCTCCTCTAGCGACTCTACCGTCAAGCACGCTAATCCCGGCTGCAAAAGTCTTTTCAAAAGGAAACTTAGCCAAAACTTTGGCTGTCCCATAAACTTCTTCAATTAAGGCTTGCAATTTTCCTTCAACCACGTCACTAATTTCATCGATCAATTCATAAATGATGTTATAATTTTTCGCCAGTACCTTCTCTGTTTGAGCTAGTTTTTGTACTCCGGAACTAATTTTGGTATTAAAACCAACTACAATTGCGCCTGTAGATTTAGCTAATAGAATATCACTGTCTGATACATCTCCAACTCTTTCACTAATAATATCTACTCCTTCGGGTAAAGCGTAACGCAAAGCTTCAAGCGAACCTTGTGTATCGGCGCAGATAATCAACCCCAGCTTGGATTGATCACTTCTGGGAGAATAAGGCTGGTTATTTTGTGCTTGAGTTTTAGAAACAACCGTAATTGCATTCTCTTTATTTGTAACCACACTGCCAACCGGCAATAATGCAGACATTCCCAATACTTCAGCCGCTTGACCCACGCTTACCTGCTGAATTTGCTTAGCAAAGGAATCAATTAATGTTCGAACACGAAATATGTTCTCTTCACAAATTACCTCATCTCTTACCTTCAAAGTGCCGTTTTTAATTACCACAGTAGCCCGATTACCGGCTTTTGTATCAAGTTTTGATTCAATAACAATTGCCTGTAACGGAGCTTTGTCAGATATTTCAGGAGAGATTGTACGCATGTCAAAAGAAAGAACTAATAAATCAAGCAGCTCTTTCATGTTTAAACCGGTTTTAGCCGACACTTCAAGATACGGAATATCTCCGCCTAAACCTTCCAGCATCACGCCTTCTTTTAATAACTGCTGTTTTACTTTTTCCGTCATTTTAGCTTCTAAATCGGCTTTGGTTAAAGCAACGATAAAAGGAATTTTTGTTTCCTGCAGTAATTTAATACTTTCTTTTGTTTGCGGCATAACTCCGTCAGCCGATGAAACGACCAAAATAGCGATGTCTGCGGCTTGAACTCCACGGCTGCGCATAGTGGCAAAAGCCTCGTGTCCGGGTGTATCAATAAAAGTAATGAAGCGTTTTTCTCCGTCATGCATAATTTCAACGCTTGAAGCTCCGATTTTTTGGGTAATTCCGCCAAATTCACGTTGCGCGATAGAAGACTTACGTATTGCGTCCAAAAGTGTGGTTTTCCCATGATCTACGTGGCCGAGAACGGTTACGACGGGAGGATATTGTTGCATTGGCTGACTTGCTTTCTTGTTTTCCATAATAATCTTTTTTGCTTCATATCGATCATTAAGCTTCAGTTGTCTGTTCTTCAGCTTTATTTTCTGGTACAGCAATCGGTGCTTCAACTACTTCTTTTTTCGTGGCTTTTTCTTTTGTCTTTTTCACTACCTTTGATTCTACTTTTGCCTCTTCTGACTCTTTGGGTTCCTCCGGTTCTTCTACCGGTTCCAATCCGGCAATTTCTATACGGTAACCTGTCAATTTTGAAGCCAAACGCACATTTTGTCCGTCCTTACCTATAGCCAAAGATAATTCTTCCTGCGGAACCTTTACATAAGCAGTTTTTTCTTCTTCATTGATCTTAACGCTAACATTTTTAGCCGATGATAAAGATTGAGTAACGTATAACGTCGGATCTTCCTGCCATTGAATAATATCAATTTTCTCCAAACCACCAAATTCCTGAATAATTGCCTGGACGCGAACACCTTTTTGGCCGACGCATGAACCGACCGGATCAATGCCTGATTGACTTGAATAAACAGCCACTTTTGCCCTGTTACCGGGTTCACGAACAATTGCTTTTATTTCCACACTGCCTTGCGCGACTTCAGGAACTTCACGCTTGAATAAACCTTCCAATAATCCGTTATTTGCGCGTGAAACAATTACTTCATCACCACGTGTTCCCGGACGGATTTCCAAAAGATAAACTGCCAATCTCTGATTTAAATTATATTTTTCATTAGCAATTTGTTCCTGAGGCGGCATCACGCCTTCGGTTTTACCCACATCAACAATAACATTGGGTCCGGCAAATCGAAGTACCATTCCGTTTACAATAGTACCGATTCTAACCTTATAATCTGATAAAATTGCTTCTTTTTCTTTCTCACGGATTTTCTGCAAAATAATCTGCTTGGCAGTTTGCGCGGCAATACGTCCAAATCCCGGAGGAGTTACATCTTTATCTTTAAATAAAATCTTAGCTTCACCGGTATTGGAATCAAGTTCGGCTGAGTATTCTTCAAGTTCGGCTTCAGGATGATCTTTACGGTAGGCGGCTAAGATTGCGGCTTTGACAGTATCCAGCACCACGGAAACATCGACTCCTCGCTCCGATGCTACTTGGTTAAGTGCTAATGCAAATTCTGATCTTTGTATCGCTGGCATAATTAACACCTAGTATACCAGATCGAACACGTTCATTCAACCCAGAGAAGTAATTTTTAACCCGTTAATACAACATTATTTCCTGCATCTACACTCATTACTAAACTATCTCCCCGTTTGATTTCATCTTTCAATTTCTTTTGCGCGATTAAATCCTCAACCTTGTCCTGAATGTAACGGCGGAGCGGTCGGGCGCCGAATTCCACATCTGCACCTTCCTTAACAACTTTATTTACAATCTTATCATCAAAAGTAATAGTTATATCCTCTTTATCCATTTGTTTAACAATCTCTTTCAACAACAACTGAACAATTTGTGTTAATTCTTTCTGTCCAAGCGGAGAAAATGTCACCACGTCGTCAAAACGATTTAAAAGTTCGGGTTTAAAAATTTGATTTCCCTGTAAATATTCCAATAACTGAGATTGGAAAGTTTTATCAATTTGCATTCCGGCAACTAACTTCTCCCGAATAAATTCAGCTCCGGCATTTGATGTGGCAATGATAATACAATTTACAAACGATACTGTTCTTCCTTTATTATCGGTCAGCCTGCCGTCTTCCAAAACCTGTAAAAACAAATCCAAGATTCTCGGGCTGGCTTTTTCAAATTCATCAAGTAAAACTAACGAAAACGGATGATCATGAATTTTTTCCGTCAGCTCTCCCCGTTCACTTCCTTCACCTGGAGCCGAACCGAGCAAGCGGCGTTCACCGTCAACAGATGTATATTCACTCATGTCCAAACGAATCATGTTATTTTCTCCGCCATAATAAATATCAGCCAAAGCCTTCGCGGTTTCTGATTTTCCGACACCTGTCGGACCTAAGAATAAAAAGGAAATCGGCCGGGAGGCTGTCGTTAAACCTGAGCGCAAACGTCTGATCGCCTCACTGATGGCAGAAATGGCATTAACCTGATCAATAATCCGTTCATGCAGTTTATCTTCCAAATGTAATAACAAATCTTTTTCCTGGGTCGTTGGTTTACCGACATTTACATTTGCTCTTAAGCTGATTTCTTCTTCCACATCTTCTGCAGTGACATATTTTTTCTTGGCTAATGAGACACTATGCGCCGTGTCACTTAATAAAGTAACCGCACTACCGGGTAAAACATCGTCCTGATCGTATCGGTCGGCCAATTCCACTGCCGTCGTAATCGCCGTATATAACAAAATTACCTTATTGGCCTGTTCAATTGTGGACGATTTTGCCAATAACATTTGTGTGGCTGTTTCTCTATCCGGTTCATTAACCTCAATGACCGTAAAAACATTTTGCAGTGGATTATGCTCCAAGTAAGTCTTAAAATTCCCAGAAGTCATGGAAGCGATAATCGCCAGTTCTCCTTTTCTCAAATACGGCATGATTGCACCTGAAACGTCAATGCCAAAAGAGGTTGAACCCATGAGATTCTCAAAATCCGGAATATATAAAAGCACATTTTGGCTATGAGCGACTTCTTCAATAATCGCCTGCAAACGCTCTTCCAAATCCGATCTGCTTTGTGCACCGGCAATCAGCGGTCCAACCATCAATTCCAAAACTTTCTTATGGTTAAGTGTCGGAGAAAGCAAACCGTAATAACTGTCATCGGTTAATTTAGCTATCAAATTTTCCTTACCTACTCCCGGATCGCCAACCAACATACAATTATTCTTCTCGGATCTACTCAAAGCCTCCAACATGATTTTATATTGCGTTTCTCGACCAATTAAAAACGGCAAATAATTTCCTAGAGCATATGTAAAATTAGTCGTATATTTTTGGGTTTCCAAAGTCCAGCCGCTGACAATTTCTTCTCCAATCCCTTCACCGTTATAATTAAAACGAATTGGCAGTGGAAATTCTTCCGAACCAAAATCCGATCTTGCCCATTGCAGTAATTGCAATAACTCGTCTTTTTTTAATTGATGATTAAATAACAATTTCGTTTTTTCTTCCGTTAATAATAAATAAGCTGTTAAGAAATCCATACTGGTGATATATGCTCCTCGAACGGTTTTGACGATTTCGCCGCTGTATGTAAGCACTTGTTCTTTTTCCAACGCTACTGAAATCATATCTTTAGGAGTTAAACCGATTTTTTCTAACATAAATAATATTTGTGGATATTTATAAAGGTGAGATAAACAAGCATGAAGATTCATCGAAGATAAATAAACCCGCAATAATTCCGAAGAGGCGGATTGTAAAACGTTTCCTTTATTTTTATTTAAATTAAGACTCGGGTGATATCTATAAACATGAAAACGGAAAAAAACTTCGACGATAAAATACCAGATGAGAAAAAATAAGGGTAATTTAATTGAATTATGATTATCAAGTTGACTTACAAGTAAGGCAATTAATAAAAAGAAATATAATAAACGTACTGTCCGCATTAAAGCGGAAGTGTAAAATAAACGCAGCTTAGTATATTGTTCTCCGTTCATAAATTTAAAAAAAATAACATAATTGAAAATAACGGCAGCATAATAAAACTAAAAAGAAAAAGAACCTCTAGAGAAATTAGAGCTAACCAAATCAAAATCGTAACTAGAATGATAACCGACTTTACAGCAATTCCCATGCCGATTGAAAAACCGACCAAACCTTGCCTGTATTCGCTTTTAATCGGCTGAAAAAATGTTCTAACCAAAAGTGATAAGGAAAATAAACGTAAAAAGGATTGATTAAGTGAGCTGAAATAAGCCATCAAACCAAGTGGAGCATCAACGTACCAAAATTTCAACAACACCAAGGGCAGGAGTGGATATTGCATACTACTTCTAGCATAGAAAGTTTGAGTCCAAATTGCAATCAAAAGTTGAGTCTTAGCCTACGTGGATAAATTCGTCAAATACTTTTTTTACTTCCTGCGGATTATTCAATTTAACAATTTGCCCAACTAAACTAGCCAGAGGCAACTCAATTTGCGCCAGCTGAGAAAAATGCTCTACCGAAGACAAAGAATTTACACCCTCTACAGTACTACCGATTTGCCGCAGCGCTTCATCAGTCGAATATTGCGCCAATAATTTTCCAAACGTAAAATTTCTGCTTTCCGTACTGTTACAAGTTAAAATCAAGTCGCCTGTGGTTCCGACAGTCGAATTTACATCAATACTGCAACGCAAAGCTCGATGTAAATTATACATTTCTTCTATCGCTAAAACAAGTAATTTTACCCTTGTATTTGTACCATAACCCAAACCGTCCGCCAACCCGCAAACAATTGCGTAAATATTTTTAAAAGCTGCCGATAATTCCAAGGCAGCAACTCCGTTGGTTAATCGAACTTGAAAATAATTGGTCTGAAAAAGACTCTTAATCTTTTCATTATTCTTACTTTCTCTTACATAACCTAAATTCACCATTGTTGGCATTTTATCTACGACTTCTTGCGCAAAACTTGGACCAACTAACGAATAATATTCAATTGTTTCTCCATATAATTCCTGGACAATTTTGTAGGGAAGAAAATGTGTGGAGGTTTCAATACCTTTGGTCGTATTTACGATAATTTTATTTTCTTTACTAAAAGGCAAACGGGTTAATGCTTCACGAATTGCCTCTGTGGGTAAAGCCAAAATGAGCACTTCATGATCGTTTGATTCTTCACCACGGTCTAGTGTAGAAACAGTCTTACAATTTTGGCTGACAACCGATAAAAGTGCCTTCCCCCAAACGCCTCTACCGACAATTTTTACGTTCACAACTAATAATTATAAAACTTTTTAACTGGTTTGTCATTAAAACTGAAAATTAACATTAATCTTACTGATTTAACAAACAGCTTTAATATTCTAGGTTTATTATCTATAAATTATAAGTCATAAGTTTAAGTTTGATATGCTGATCACAACTCCCTACGACATCCCTTTTGTTCCCAGTTCAAATGAACCTGACATTACCCCAGTTTGCTAAATGATCAGCTAATAGTTAAGTTATCTTTTTGTATACGGTTGAGATAATAGTTGTGGTTGATGTAGTTTCTACGAAAGAAGCCACAATAAAACTCCCGCATCCAGCGTGGCGTCTGGGC
>DATKGO010000027.1:0-15632 GCA_035510695.1 Patescibacteria group bacterium
ATTAATGATGCCCTTTACAAATTGGGCAGAAAAAGACAAAATACAATTCACCCCCTTTCTGTTTTGGGAATTCAAAACAACCAAAGTTTAGCAGATTGGGGGCTTTTTTATGTTTTGGCCTTAAAGTGGGGTAATGTCAGCAAATGAACGGCTTGACGTTATGCTTGAATTAAGTCAAATTCAACCCGGACAAAAAACAATTGATTTGGGCTCGGGTGATGGAAGAGTAGTCATAGCTATGGCTAAATTAGGAGCGCAAGCGCACGGAATTGAAATTGATCCGGGACGCGTTGAGCTGGCAAGAAACAATATTCTAAAGGAAAATCTATTAGACAAGGCGATCATTACTCAAGGCAATTTTTGGAACGAAGACTTGGGCGAGTTCGATATCATTACACTTTATGGTATTACGGGAATTATGGAAAGATTAGAAAAAAAATTGAAAATTGAAATGAAGCCGGGAAGCAAGGTAATTTCTAATTTTTTCCAATTTCCCAATTGGTATCCGGCAAAAAACAAATCCAACATTTTCGTCTATTCACTCTCAAACAATAAAGATTAAATGGGGCTAGGCAAATTCGATATTTTTCCCGTCATCTTCAGCCAACAAATTAGCCACTGAAACCGTTGGGGGACCAAAATTATAAGCATTTACGGCTGGCTGCTGAGTATCACCTGCTGGCATCTGGTCAATATTGGCGGTAGTCGCTTCTTGCAAGTCCTGCATATTCTGTTGGGCTTTTTCAACAGCAATTGTCGCCGAATCCCGGCCGGTTACCGGTTGAGAAACTTGTTCAATAGAAACAGGCGGCATTGCAATATCTGGATTCAATTGCGGCGAGGCTTGTTCAACTACAGTCTGAGTAGGCAAAGGCGTTATATTGGGACCGCCTAAATTTCCGACTAGTGGGGCTGATACTGTAATAGGCTGCACCGGTGTTGTTGACTCAACCGTATTCTCTACACCAACGCTGGACGGCATTGAAGCCTTGGGGTATGGTAGTGACGTAGACGTATCTACTGTAGCAGCAGGAGTAATATTCGTAGCACTATCATCAGCTTTTTCTATAAAAGCATCGTATTTAGGTAATCCCGGGGGAGATTGAACGGCCATAGACGCCGGTTGTTCGACGCTAGGCTGTTTATTATCCTCCACAGGGGCCTCTGTGTCAGCCTTATGAATGACATCGCCATTGGGGGGAAGATTATCATGCATCGATTTAATAATGGTCGTAATATCTTGTAAATTATTTTGCATGTGAAGTAAAATCTGCTTTATTTGTTCTAATTCTCCGGCTTTTTCCTTAACAATTGAATCAGCACCAAGCTTGTCATTCGAACTTGAATCAATTGTGGTAGCTTCCTTTGATTGAGCAGTTGATAAATCTTGAACTGACGAAGGCTCAGTATTAAATATACTTCCAAGTATTGGCATTATAATATTGTTAATTTTTTTTACGAAAAAGTCAAGTGTTTAAAACCATTTCTTATTTTTCTCGGAATCAAGATTATCAAATTCTTCCAATAGCTCTTTTTGTTTTTTCGTTACATGTTTGGGTACAATAATTTTTACCCTGACATAATGATCGCCGTGTCCGGATGAATGAATCCGCGGCATACCTTTCCCGCTCAAACGAATCAACGTATTGGGCTGCGTTCCCGGAGAAATTCTGATTTTCACCTTATCCAAAACGGTCTGAACTTCAACTTCCGCGCCCAGTACCGCTTGAGCAAAAGTAATTTCTTCATCAGTAATTATATCCGCACCTTCCCGATGGAAACGCTTATCAGGAGTCACCTCAAGCACAATATCATAGGTACTAAAACGAATTCGCGAACCGTTATCTACCCCGGCCGGAATTTTTATCTTTTGTTTTTTATTATCAATGCTGACTTCTTTTTCTATTCCCCTAACCGCATCCTGAAAGGAAATAGTCAAAGAATATACCGGACGACGGGTTTGCTGCCCAAACGGTGAAGCTCCACCAAAAAATTGTTCAAAAATGTCAAAAGGATCGGAAAATCCACCGAAATCAAAACCTTGATCACTACCAGTGCTGGTATATGTATAACGGAACGGACCGCCCTGACCACCACCGAAAGGATTGGCGCCGCCGAAGGGATTTTGTCCGGCTCCTTGTTCAAAAGCAGCATGACCATATTGATCATAAGCCTGTTTTTTTTGGGCATCCGACAAAACTTCGTAAGCTTTATTAATTTCTTTGAATTTCTCTTCCGCCTCTTTAGTTTTATTGCGATCGGGATGATACTGTAAGGCCAATTTGCGATACGCGCTCTTAATTTCACTTGCAGAAGCGGACTTATTTACGCCTAAAATACTGTAATAATCTTGTGAATTTGCCATACAATTTTAATTTATACAAAAAAAGCGCATACGCTGCGCTTAATATTATTGTCATGCTGAATTTATTTCAGCATCCTCTTAATATGAGCAGAAGATCCTGAAACAAGTTCAGGATGACAGAGTATTATTCTACCACTTCCCCTTCAACCGGTTCGTCTTTGTCCGACGTAGCCTTAGCTGAGTCGGATTTCCCTTCTTTTTCGTCTTTTCCAATTTCTTCCCCTTTTTGCGCTTGCTGCCCTTGCTGATAAGCTGCCTGACCGATTTTTTGTAAAGTATCGGATAATTCAGTTGTTTTAGCTTCCAAATCCTCTTTAGAACCGGAATCCAAAATATCTTTCAAGGCCTTGACTTTACCTTCAACCTCTGTTTTCACATCTGCGGGCACTTTATCTCCGGCGTCTTTTAAAGCTTTTTCCGCTGTGAAAATCAAAGAGTCAGCATGATTTCTGGCTTCAACTTTTTCCTTTTTTTCCTCATCTTCTTTAGCGTGCAATTCAGCTTCTTTAGTCATTTTTTCAACTTCATCTTTCGATAAACCGGTTGAGCCGGTAATTTTTATACTTTGAACTTTACCCGAAGCCTTATCCTGGGCTTTTACATTTAAAATACCGTTAGCATCAATATCAAAAGTTACTTCAATCTGGGGCATACCACGGGGAGCCGGCGGAATTCCGTCAAGAATAAACCGACCTAATGATTTATTGTCCGAAGCCATTGGCCGTTCACCTTGCAAAATATTAATTTCTACTTGTGTCTGATTATCGGCAGCTGTTGAAAATACTTGAGATTTTGCAGTCGGGACAGTCGTATTGCGAGGAATTAACGGCGTAGCTACACTTCCCATGGTTTCAATACCCAATGTTAAAGGTGTTACGTCCAGTAATAAAACATCTTTTACATCACCGGCCAAAACTCCTCCTTGAATTGCTGCACCAAGCGCTACTACTTCATCGGGATTAACTGATTTATTCGGTTCCTTGCCGAAAAATTTAGTAACTACTTCAATAACTTTCGGCATTCTGGTCATTCCACCCACCATCACAACTTCTTGCACATCTCCGGCTTTAACTCCTGCATCTTTCAAAGCCAATTCAACCGGCTTAAGAGTTTTCTGAATTAAATCATCCACCAATTGTTCAAGTTTTGCACGAGTTAAAGTCATGGTCAAATGCAACGGTCCATTAGAACCTTGCGTAATAAAAGGCTGGTTAATTTGCGCCTCCTGTGAAGAAGACAATTCGATTTTGGCTTTTTCGGCCGATTCGCGCAATCTTTGTAAAGCTTGGGGGTCTTTTTTCAAATCAATATTATTTTCTTTCTTAAATTCATCCGCCAAATAATCAACAATTTTCTGATCAAAATCATCTCCTCCCAAATGCGTATCGCCATTGGTAGATTTTACTTCGGTTACACCTTCGCCAAGTTCAAGGATAGAAATATCAAACGTTCCACCCCCCAAATCATATACGGCAATCGTATGAGCTTGTTTTTTATCCAGACCATAAGCCAAGGCTGCAGCTGTCGGTTCATTAATAATACGCGTTACTTCTAGTCCGGCAATTTCTCCGGCCTGTTTAGTAGCTTGACGCTGCGAATCGTCAAAATACGCCGGCACCGTAATAACCGCCTGTGTTACCTTATCACCCAAATACGCTTCGGCATCCGTTTTAATTTTCTGCAGAATCATAGCGGAAATTTCCTGAGGAGTGTAGGTCTTACCGTCAACCTCAACCACTGCCATATCATCACGACCGGCCTTCACAGTGTAAGGCAACCATTTCATGTCAAACTGCACCGATTCATCATGAAATTTTTTCCCCATTAAACGCTTAATGGAAAAAATTGTTTCTTTTGATTTTAAGACCAACTGGCGTTTTGCCACATCTCCGACTACATGAGTTTTCGGGTCCACCACTGAAGGAATTGTGTTGCGACCTTCGGCAGAGTGGATCACTTTCGGTGATCCGCCTTCCATCACTGCAACACATGAATTTGTAGTTCCTAAATCGATTCCAATTATTTTACTCATAATTTTTTTCTTTCAACTTTATAACTTTACAAACTTTCAACTAGTTGGCTTTGCCAACTGTCACTTCCGCTGCGCGTAATAATTTATCATGCAGCATAAAACCTGCTCTGATTTCATCAATTACTTTTCCTTCTTCTCCTTCAACCGTTTGAATGCAATCCATAATTGCCGGATCAAATTTCTTACCCATTGTTTCTATTCGTGTCACTCCTTCGGCTTTTAAGGCATCTAAGAATTGAGCAATGCTAACCAGCAAATTTTCATCCTGCCTGCCGGCAGGCAGGTCTTTACTATGTTTACTTGCTAAACTAAGTGTATCGAAAACCGGCAATAAATTCAAGAGAATAATTTTACCCGCATTTTTTATCCACTCACTACGTTCTTCACGAACTCGTTTCTCCAAATTCTGATAATCCGCTAAAGCTCTGGCATATTTAGCTTTATATTCTTCTGTCTGCTGCAAATATTTTTCTTCCAAATCATTTTCAAACTCTTTTTGCTCATCAACATGATTTATTATCTGTTCTTCTTCTTTCTTTTCAGACTTGTTTTGTTTTTTTGTATCCATATTATTTTAACAGCTCTTCAATTAAATTTCCAAAGTAACGAACCGTCGGCACAACTTCCTGATAATCCAAACGAACCGGTCCGAGTACACCGATTTGCCCTACATGATTAAGCCCGGTATGATATTTAGTAAAAACACAACCATAAGGTCCATCTAACTTACTTCCCAATTCTTCTCCAACTAGAATATATGTATCTTCTTCTGTTTGAGGAGTGTTTGTAAATAAACTTTGAAAATAACCATATTCGTCAATTGTTGAGAGTAAATTTTTAGTTACATCAATGTCAAAAAATTCCGGCATGTCTAAAATATAAGAATAGCCGGCTGCAAAAATAGTTCCTTCACCATTGGTGGCAATGGCTAAGGTTTTGGTTTTATCGGCCAGAGATTTGGTAACTTCACGCAGAAATCGCTGCTCTTGATCTCGATAATCCCAAACTTTTTCTTTCATCGCTACTTCTTCAACCGTAGATAATTCTTTTTCCTTCATTAACTCACGGACATATAGTTTCATACCGGCAGGTGTGGGTACGCGCCCAGCCGAAGTATGCGGTTTTTTCAAATAACCAAGTTCTGAAAGTTGAACCATTTCATTACGTATGGTTGCCGGTGATGCGCTGAGATTATGCTTTTTCTCCAAAGTCTCACTGCCGACAGGTTCGGCCGTATCAATATATTCTTCAATGATACTTTTGAGAATATCAATTTGCCGTTGAGTTAAATTATGCATAATTAGCAAAATGTTAACACGAGTGCCAAAATATGTCAAGTGGTGGATCTATTTTCGCTTGGATTTATAGGTAGAACTATTGGATCTCCTTCTATCAGCGGAATAGAAGTTAAATCATTGCTAATTTTTCTTGATATATCTCTACTATTTAAAGAGTTACTAAAATCACTAACCCAATCAGCAAATATTTCCCTATACTCTTCACTATCTGGTTTTGCTTCACTCAATAATTGCTCAAAATTCCTTCTTTCCATAAACATTATGCTTTTTAGCAAAAATTTCGTTGTCAGTCAAGCGGAAGGGCTAAATTTTTGTTACCATATTAATATATGCGTATACATATTCATATTCATAAACCAAAGATATCCGCAAGATTTATTAATTTTTTTCTTGCTCTACTTACTTTTATCATACTTGCTTTCATTCTTCTTTCATTTTCACCAAACGGAACAATAAATATAAAATATATAACAATCCCTGTAATAATCATTTTTTACGGCCTCTTGTTTTTATTTTTTTTGTTTCTTGGTAAAGCTTTGACCCGACATTTTGTACATGGAATCAATATCGGATTATTTATCCTGCTTCTCTTGCTGCTCAAAACCAATAATCTTTTTCAACCCTATTTAGTCCTACTTGTATTTCTTTTTATAGTGGCTATTGAATTCGCCTTCTGGCCCAAGAGAATAAAGATTTAGGAATTATGAATTATGAAAGCGAGGAACAAATTTTTTCTCAAAATGAGTAATTTAAAATCCTCGTCATGCCATTGTTAGAGCCTGTCGTATTTGCTACAATTATAGACATGAACAAATTCTATATCACCACAGCTATTCCTTATGTCAACGGCAAACCGCATCTTGGACATGCTCTTGAATATTTTCAAGCTGACACTATTCGTCGTTACCAACAAAAATTGGGCAAAGAAACTTTACTTCTCTCCGGTGCGGATGAAAATGCCCTAAAAAATGTACAGGCAGCCGAAAAAGAGAATATTCCGGTTACAAAATTTCTAGAAAAAAATTCAAGAACATTTGAAGAAGCGTTTAGCAAATTGGGAGTCAAATTGGATGTTTTTCAAAGAGGGTCAGACCAAAAGCTTCATTGGCCGGGTGTACAGAAACTATGGAAACTTTGCGCCGAAAATGGAGATATTTATAAAAAATCTTATGAAGGATTGTATTGCGTCGGCTGTGAAAGTTTTAAAACCGAAAGTGAATTAACTTCTGAAGGTTTATGCCCTGAACATTTAGTCAAACCGGAACTGGTTAAAGAAGAAAATTATTTTTTTAGATTGTCCAAATATCAAAAGCAAATTCTAGACCTGATTGAAAAAAATACTTTACAAATTATTCCTGAAAATAAACGGGCGGAAACTTTAGGTTTTGTAAAAAAAGGGCTGGAAGATTTCAGTATCTCAAGATCAAAAAAAAGAGCTAAAGGTGTCGGCGTTCCGGTTCCCGACGATCCTAATCAAGTTATGTATGTCTGGTTTGACGCGCTGACTATTTATATGACCGGTGTCGGATTCGCAACGGACGAAGAAAAATGGAAAAAATGGTGGCCGGCCGATGTACATATTATAGGTAAAGATATTAATCGTTTCCACACGGTTTATTGGCCGGCAATGCTATTATCGGCAAAATTACCATTACCCAAAACTATCCTTATTCATAGTTTTGTTTTGGCTCAAGGCGGACAAAAAATGAGCAAATCTCTCGGCAATGTCGTTGATCCATTTGATCTGGCAGAAAAATTTGGCGTGGAAGCCCTGCGTTATTATCTATTATCCCAAATTTCTCTGTCGGAAGACGGAGAAATTAGTCCAGATCGTTTCAAAGAAGTGTACAATGCCGATTTGGCTAACGGATTGGGTAATTTGGTGGCTCGAGTAGCTAAATTGTGCGAACTGGTGAAATATCAGCAAATTGAATCACAGGAAGCAGAGCATATTTTTGAACAAGACAAATATTTAGAGGCTTTAAATGAATTTCGCTTTAATGATGCGTTGGCTTTCGTTTGGAAAAAAATTTCCGCGGCGGATAAATATATTGATGAAACAAAACCCTGGGAATTAATTAAAAAAGAAGACCCTCGACTTAGAGGTGTTTTATCCCATTTAGTCGGCGAATTACAGGAAATCGCACAGCTACTTGAACCGTTTTTACCTCAAACAGCTCAAAAAATAGAGCAACAATTCAAGGGTCCGGAAATAATAAGTACTACATCGATGTTTCCGAGAATCAATTAAGTTATAATGTAAAAAGTTATAAAGTTTTTCAAAGGATAGTATTTAATAAAATTATTCCTTACTTTATAACTTGATAACTTTCAACTTTATAACTACCGTACGTATGATCGACGCGCATTGTCATCTAAATTTCCAAGCCTTCGAATCTGATACCGATGAGGTCATCAAACGAGCCTTTGCCAAAGGAGTAACTAAAATAATCAATACTGGTACGCAAGTCAGCTCAAGCCGGGAAGCTGTAAAACTGGCTGACCAATACGAAAATCTTTACGCTATTGTCGGTATCCACCCTCATCACGCGGATAAATTGGAAAAGAACTGGCTGCAAGATTTGGAGCAACTTGCTACACACCCTAAAGTCCTCGCTATCGGAGAAATTGGCATGGATTATTATGCCTACAAATCAAACGGTATTGTCGATAAAAAATTGCAGCAGGAACTTTTTGAACAGCAAATTATGCTGGCTTTCAGGGCAAAACTTCCTTTACAAATTCACAATCGTCAGGCAGGAGAGGACGTTATAAAAATTCTCTTAAATCATAAATCTCATCTCTTAAATCCGCCGGGCATGTTTCATTGTTTTGCCGGCTCGTTTGAAGTCCTAAAACAAGCCTTAAACTTGGGCTTTTATATTGGTTTTGACGGTAACCTTACCTATAAAGGACTAGCTCCCGGAGAAACAACCGCTCTGCCCGATATTGCAAAAAAAGTCCCGCTTGAACGGCTAATTTGTGAAACTGATAGCCCATATCTTACCCCTGTTCCTCACCGTGGGCAGAGAAATGAACCTCAATATGTTATACTTGTAGCTGAAGAACTCGCGAGAATTAAACGCGTTTCTTACTACCAAATAGTAGAACAAACCACCAAGAATGTTTATACTGTATTTACGAAACTATGACTAATTTTTTTAATAAATTATTTACGCACTATCCAATCAGAACACAACGCTTTCTCGAATTTTTTATCGGCTTTACAGTTTGGGCGATAATTTTTTTACCGGTCTACGGTTCATTTTTTTTCCCGGAACTCTTAGCTTATTTTATTCTTTTCTTTGACATCTATTGGTTCTTCAAATCCTTTCATCTTGTATTTACCTCTTACCTAGGCAGCAGAAAAATTAAAGAGGCTGAAAAAGAAAATTGGGCTGAAAAAGCCATGAAGCTTGAGCATGCAGACGAAGTTACTCATGTAATTGTTATCCCAAATTATAAGGAAAATTTAAGTAAGCTTCGCTTTACACTTAACGCTCTTACGACACAAACTTTCCCGCTCAAGCAACTTTTTGTTGTTTTAGCTATGGAAGAACGGGAAACTAACGGACGGGAAAAAGCCAATGAATTAATTAACGAATTTAAAACCAAATTCGGCGGTATTTTTGCTTCATATCATCCGGATGTACCAGGAGAAGTAAAAGGAAAATCATCAAATGAAGCCTACGGCGGAAGAGTAGCTTACCAACGTCTTTATGCCAACTCTAAATATGACATTAATTATGCCACTGTCTCTTCGGTCGATGCGGACGCTATCTTTGATAAACAATTTTTTGCCTATCTTACTCATAGTTTTTTGACTAATCCGCATCGCTATAGACGTTTCTGGCAATCGGCTAATGTCTATTTTAATAATCTTTGGAAAGTCCCGACACCGACCCGGATTATTTCTTTCTTCGGCAGCATGTATCGAATTGCGCTTCTGGTACAACGCGACCGCCTCATTGTCAACGCGACTTATACTTTATCCTTCAAGTTGTTAAAAGAAATTGACTACTGGGACGTTGATGTCATCCCTGAAGATTATCGTATCTTCTTTAAAGCATTTTTCAAAAACCGCGGCAATATTTGGGCAGAACCAATCTTCCTAAAGACTTCTATGGATGGCGCACAATCAAGTACTTATTTTAAAAGCCTGCAAAACAGATATCAGCAGGAACGTCGCTGGGCTTGGGGAGTATCCGACGATCCGTTATTTATTAAATGGTGGTTGACAGTACCGAATGTTCCGTTCTATCGTAAAACTAGCTTACTTTTTGATGTACTACTGGACCATATGCTTTGGCCGGTAAATTGGTTTATTATCACAATAGCAGCAAATATTATGCCTTTCCTTAACCCTGTCTATTCCAGAACATCGCTAGGCTATACTTTACCAAAAATTGCCGCTTCAATTCTTACAGTTTGTTTGCTGGCAATTATTGCCTTGATTGTTATTAATTATCGGGACAACCCTGAAGTTAAAAAACTCCCCTGGTACCGCAAAGTGCTGTTTCCCTTGGAATTTATTGTTATGCCGGTTACCGGATTTATCTTTTCGGCTCTACCTGCACTAATATCTCACACTCAACTTATGTTTGGAAAAAGACTAGAATATAAAGTGACTGAAAAAGTGTAATTTATGAAAAAATTTCTCTCGAAATTAGAAAAATGCAAATCAACCTGGTTTTTGATCGGTACAATTTTTGTTTTCTTTCTACTTCGTCTTCCCTCCCTTGTTGAACCATACTGGTATGGTGATGAAGGTATTTACGAAATTATCGGCAGAGCATTATTAAATGGCAGATTACTCTATGTCGGCATTTGGGATAACAAACCGCCTCTCCTTTATCTCACCTATGCATTTTTTCATTCCAGTCAGTTTGAAGTAAAATTTGCTTCTCTGATCGTTGGCATTGCCAGTATTCTTGTCTTCTTTTTTCTAGCAAGAAAATTATTCAAACAAACATCTTTACAATTCATAACTACCGCCGTATTTGCCTTTTTGTTTGCCACACCTATGACCGAAGGTAATATTGCCAATGCGGAAAACTTTATGCTGCTACCGATCATTGCCGCAGGTTTACTGATTTGGACACATCATCCTGAATTTATTTCAGGATCTCATCGAAAAGATTCACGTTTACACGGGAATGACAAACTAATTAGCAACCATTCTTTAATGCTTGGCCTTGGCGGCCTTTTACTCGGTATCGCTTTTCTCTATAAAATAGTGGCCGTATTTGACCTCGCAGCTTTTGCGGTCTTTATTATTTTATTTAAATTACCCAGTCCTTTGACTTTAAGAATGCTAAAAAATATTAAAACGCTGAAAAATTTACTGACCGACGAATTACAGGCATTAATTCCCTATTTGCTTGGCTTTATTCTGCCCTTGCTAATTACGACGCTTTATTTTGCCATGCACGGTGCTGTAGGTGATTTCTTTCATTCGGCTTTCAGCAGTAATGTGGGCTATGTCGGGTATGGAAATGCTTTTATAATTCCCCAAGGATTACTTATCTTTAAACTTCTACTTTTGGCAGCTGCACTTTTCTTTATCTTTCAAGAACGAAACATTCTTCCGAAAGAAGCTTCATTTATTTTACTCTGGTTTATTTTCGCCGTATTCGACAGTTACTTTTCTCAACGAAATTATACTCATTATATTTTAATGGCCATCCCCAGTTTGTCCTTGCTTTTAGGTTTACCCATACTGCTCAAAAATTATAAATACAAACGTCAAGTGCTTTTGAGCGTTTTAGTTGTCGCCGTAATTACAATTTCCTACTTTATTAATATTCGTTATAATCAACTTCCTTCCTATTACGCTAATTTTCTTTCTTATATTACCAATCATAAATCGGTTACCGACTATCAGGCATATTTTGATCACAACACGCCCCGAGATTATATGATTGCTGATTATTTAAGAATGCATGTAAAATCCGGCTCTCCGGTGTTTATATGGGGCAACAGCGCTCAGATTTACGTTCTTTCCAACACATTCCCACCGGGGAAATATACTGTGGCATATCATATTACTGCCAGTGCGCAAACGGAGAAAGAAACGCTTAATGCTATTGAAACAGTTAAGCCCCAATATATGGTGCTTTTAGACAATGCTCCGGCCTTACCATTCTCGGATACAAATTATTCTTACCAAATATCCCTTGGCGGTACATTAATTTATGAAAGAAATGATAACCCAACTTTTTCCCGATAAACTGGTAAGACAAACCAGTATAATCTCATTTATTTTACTAATTATTAGTTTTATTAGTATTATCATTGCTTTGCCTCATTTACAACCTTTTGTTCCCTTATACAATCAAGCCACCTGGGGACCGCTTCGTTTAGTAAATAAATATATGTTTTTTCTGCCGGTTGGTATTGTCTTTAGCTATACTTTAATTAACATATTTCTTGCTAAATACAGTCATACCACCATGCCCTTGGTTGGCAGACTTTTAGCTATTATTGCGGCTTTATCTGCTCTATTGGTCTGTATTTTTCTTATCCGAACATTTCAATTAATTATTTAATATGCCGCTATTACCAATTTTTTCCTATGTGGCAATTCCTTTGGTCATTACCTTTATCATTACAGCCTTACTGACGCCTGTTTTTATTTTATTAAATCCCAAACTTAAGCTTATTGATGATCCTCAAAAACACCAGCATCCGGCAATGCTGCATACGAAAATAATCCCTCGCGGCGGCGGCATTCCCTTTTTTTTAGGAATTTTAATTAGCGGTCTTCTTTTATTCCCCATAAATCCTAAAACTTTAGCAATTTACGCGGCAGGACTTATTGCATTAATTGTTGGCGTTATTGACGATCGCATGAATGCGGAAGGACGTGATGTCTCGCCTTACGTTCGTTTTGGATTTAATATCATCTGCGCGGTAATTATTGTCGGAAGCGGCATCACCAGCACGTTTATTACCAATCCTTTCGGCGGAATTCTACATTTAGACGCGCCTTTAATCCCGGGAACAATTATTACCCTAGCTAATATTTTATATATAGTTTGGATCGTGTGGGTGATGAATATCTTAAATTGGAGTAAAGGGGTAGACGGACAAATGCCGGGAATTGTGGCAATCGCCGCGATAATTATCGGCACATTAAGTTTACGTTTTTCAATCCTTGACCAAACAGCGATTATGGACACGCAGCTTTCATTTATAATTGCCGGCGCCAGTATCGCTTTTTTACTTTACAACTTCCATCCGGCTAAGATTTTCCCCGGGTATGGAGCAACTGCGGTTTATTTAATGTTGGCCGTTGTTTCAATTCTTTCAAGTGCCAAATTAGCAACGGCAATATTGGTTATGGGTATTCCGGTTGTCGATGCTATCTTCACTATAATTCGCAGAATTTTAAATAAAAAATCCCCTTTCCGCCATGATAAACTACACTTGCATCATTTATTATTAGGGCTTGGTTATTCTCAACGACAAATTGCGTTGTTTTACTGGATTATTTCTGCTATATTAGGTATCATTGCATTATCAATACAAAGTACACATAAAGTATTCGCGTTAATTATGTTGGTAGTGATAGTTGGAGGAGGGCTCTTGTTTTTACATTTTATTACTCAAAGAGACCATGAAAAAATTTCTTCGTGACACGTTTAGACTTCTTCGCCCGCGACAGTGGGTAAAAAACCTTGCCGTTTTTGCAGCACTGATTTTTTCGGGACAATTATTTGATCCTTATTCTTTCCAAAAAGTTTTTTGGGGTTTTATCGCTTTCTGTCTTCTCTCAAGCGCAATTTATATCATAAACGATATTATCGATATTCCCAAAGACAGACTCCATCCTTTCAAACGTTTCCGACCCTTAGCAAATAAAGACTTACCGGTATCATTTGGACTTGTTTTGGCGATAATAATAATAATAATTACTTTAATTATCGGCACAAATATTTCCTTCGATTTATTATTCTTACTGCTCGTTTTTTTGGCATTACAAATGCTCTACTCACTGCAGCTGAAACATATCGCAATTATTGATATTTTAACCTTGGCAAGTGGCTATATTCTTCGTGTCTATGCCGGAGAAATCATTACCGGTTATCATATTTCAGTCTGGCTGCTATTAACCGTTATTTCACTTTCGCTCTTTTTGGCTGTCGGAAAAAGACGACGCGAATTGACGTTGATTTCCGGATATTCTACTACTCAAATTGCTTCTGTTCGCAAATCCTTATCGCATTATTCTGAACATTTATTGGATATATATGCGTCAATTTTCGTCACAACCGGTTTTATTTTTTATTCACTTTTCACTTTTCTGGGTGGTAACAGCCAAATCAATAATGATCTTTTTTTACCGAATTATTTACCGGCGCAGTTTCAACGGAAATGGTTGATGTTGACAATTATTCCGGTTATTTACGGATTAATGCGCTATCTACAAGTCATTTATGAAAAACACGAGGGAGAAAGTCCGGAGAAAGTACTCTTCAGCGATAAACAATTATTAACCACGGTTATTGTTTGGCTTTTCTTGGTCATTGCCATTGTTTACGGCCTGCAAAGAACCTAGCCTCGCCAACCTTCTCCAAATATGCTATAATAGAGTCAGATTGAATCAAAATATTACTACACATAATTGTTCTCAATGCGGATCTCCACTAATTTTGTTAAAAAAAATTACGGAGAAAATTGAAGGTTCACGATTCCCTCAAACAACTTCCACTTACAAATGTTCCAACCCGGATTGTCAAAAAAGACGAGACATTGAAACAGCTAAAAGAATTAAACTTCAGCAGGAAAAAACTCAAGCAACCGAAGAACGAGCTGCTAAAAAAATCCAACAAAAAAGGACTTTACTTCATTAAGTATAAAAAATATCTACTAATCTTTCTTCGCGTACTCATTGCTTACCCAACCAATTTTGTTATCCGGTAATTTAACCTGAAACCAACCGTCTTGTTCACTCATGTAATCTAAACTATCTCCGGGCTTTACCTCTTCAACTTCAGCGCTGTATTGATCGGCCTGCGCTCGAACTCTTAAAAAACCGGTCGGCGTATCCAAAATAGTTACTTTAACTACCTGCGGCTGTGTAGGAGTCAGAGCTGCCGATTCCGAAGCCTGCGCTGTCTGACCACCTGGTTGTAAAGGCATACTCGGATCAATTGCCAAATATACAATTACGTGCAATTTATATCCTTTAGGAGTTCTAATATGTAATGTTTTTTCTTTATATCCGGTTTTTTGTATCGTCAAAACATGATCCGAATCAGTCGGATTAGCAAAATCCAAAGGCGTTTGTCCAATTTTATTATCGTCTAATAAAATATCTGCCTTCGCAGGAAATGACGTAACGATCATACCGCTGTCTGATTGGTCCTCTAAGGCTTCCAGTTGCAGTGTGCTGCCTTCAGACGCTGCCGGGCCGGCAAATGTACGGTCAACCACCGTTAACACGCCTTTGACAATACTAATCTGTTCATAAAAGGGAGTTTTATTACCGCTATTTGGTATAAGTTTTAAGGTATAATCTTTCGCGGCTAAAACGCTTTTTTGATCAACCGAAGCACAACGGCACAGCGGGGTTTGACCTAAATATTGACTATCTAAATATACTTTGGCTGCCGGTTGGCTGGTAACCTGCAATTCGCCTGTGCCGGAGGATCCGTTCACGACAACTTGAGAAAAAATGATAATAACAATGGCTAAGATAAATGAAGTAAAAACAATAAAAATCGCTTTTTTCATAAGGAGTATTCTTAACTATAGCATGAAGAGAAATAAAGAGGCAAGAAAAAAACAGTTACTATTACATAAGAATAGAAATGTCCGTATCCGCAAGATTTAAAACGTCCGCTTTGTAAAAACGAAAAGATGATACAGTGTGCAGTGTTCGGTTGCCCACGATATCATCTTGTATGAGCGATACTACCATACTTACGCAGAA
>DATKGO010000028.1:0-6932 GCA_035510695.1 Patescibacteria group bacterium
CACCAGCATATGTGGTATTGCGCATAGTATACCCCGTGCCCTGAGTGTGTATATTCCATCCCATCTATTATACCGCCTCCGCACTTTATTCACCCACGCCTAAAGGCGTGGATCTCTACCGCTGACGCGGTGCTTTAGAACTCCAACATCTTTTCAGCAATCTTATCCGTATTAAGTTAATTTTGTGGTATACTATAAGTAAGAATTAGTTTATGCATAATTTTTCGTGGTATACCAATAATAGTAGTGTAGATTCTCCTGATGCTATCCATCAGATATTAGCTTTTGGCAGCCTTGACGATATTAAATCTTTGAAAAGGACTCTCGGAGAAGATAAATTAATAGATTTGTTTCTTCAATACCCCAAAAAAGTATATACTTCTCCTGCATTGAATTTTATAAAAAATTTTATTTTACATATCCCATCTTCCCTTGATGACCAAAAATATCTCAAGTTTACATCTAGAAATATTAGATAAAGAAAGAAAAGAGCTGTTAAATATTCTCTTACCTTTTACTAAGAAGTATGCGTTAGGTGGGGGCACTGCTCTAGCCTTGCAAATCAATCATCGGAAATCGTTTGATTTTGATTTTTTTAGCTCCGATACTCTTCCTAAAAATTTACTTGAAAAACTATCCCAGTCAATACAAATCAAAACAATTTCAGTTGATACAAGCGATGAATTAACTTTTTTAACTAAAAATGACCTTAAAGTGACATTTCTCTATTATCCCTTCAGATACGCCTATCCTCTTGAAGAATTTGATAATGATTTATCTCTTTTTACAGTAAAAGATATTGCAATTAAAAAAGCGTATACAATTGGTCGTAGAGGAGAATATCGTGATTATTTTGATTTATATACGATTCTTAAAGAAAAATATATGGATTTAAAAGAGTTAATCATTGAAACAAAGAAAATATATGGCAGTGTTTTTGAAGAAAAAATATTCTTACAGCAATTAGTCTATTTTGATGATTTGTTAAATTTTGATATTATTCCAGTTTCTAGTACATCTATACCAACAAAAGACGAAGTAAAGCAGTTTCTTGAAGAATTAGTAAAAGGCTATGTATCTTGAAAAGAAAACGTATCTAAGTTTGATAAGAGTCCATCAAATTATTAAAATGAGCCAGTAGGGGTTTGTGTAAGCTTTATTTTTGAAAGTCTCCTTAGTTTGTGAATAATTGCAGATTCTCCGGAGTGCCGCACGCTGTCTCGTAAGCGGCGTATTTGTCGAGTCGTTATCCCAAGAAGCTTTGCGCCAACACCGGGCTTTATCTCCTTTTTAAGCACCTGAGTAATGACGCTCAATTTGTATTGTTCTTGTTCGGTAAGGGTCACAGTTGCCATAGTGGAGCTGGCAGGGCTTCTTACTGTAGCATTTTTTCATTTTTAAAAAGCGGACGTTTCTATTTGACGAAAGGAGGACATTTCAATTTTAAGCTAATAATTTTGGTGTAATAATTGACATAATTGTAATCTTATGTATATAGTTAATTAAAGTGTTTTATAAAGATAAATTAATAAAGTTTTTCTCCAGGTTTACGAAAAGTAATCTATCTAAATATTACTTGATTACCATAGTCGTAATGGTACTAATCATTTTTTTACCATTAGTTGTGGTTTTAACACAACATAAACAATCACAGAAGAAAAAAGAGGCCTATGCTTCAACCACTCCCATATATTGGGGCGCAACTATAGAAGGAGGACAGTACGGTTATGGTTTTGCTCCTTGGGATAGCAAATCTATTGACGCGTTTGATACAAATACGAAAAAAAATATTTCTATTCTTAATTTCGGGACAGAATGGTATAGCAACGGTGATGTGACTTTTCAATCTTTAGTACCTCAGTTTGATTTACTTCGCAGTCGAGGTATTATTCCTCATTTCACATGGGGTCCTGATAATGCAGGTAATGGTTATACGGGTAATCAATCTGCATATACGCTTGCTTCAATTATTAATGGCAGTCACGATAGTTATATAAGGCAATGGGCCACAGATGCCAAAAATTGGGGTCATCCTTTTTTCCTGCGGTTTGCCTGGGAGATGAACGGCAACTGGTATCCTTGGAGTGAACAGACAAACGGAAATAGCGCCGGGCAATATGTAGCAGCTTGGAAGCATGTCCATGATATTTTTACCTCGGTTGGAGCCACCAATGTCACATGGGTATGGTGCATAAATATAGAAACCAGTGGAGAAACGGCAATTCAGGAATTGTATCCGGGTGATAATTATGTAGATTGGATCGGAATTGACGGCTATAACTGGGGAGGGACAACCGGGCACAGCTGGCAATCTTTTTCCTCGATATTTCAACAAACATATACTGATGTCCATGCTCTGGCGCCATCCAAACCCATTATTTTATCTGAAGTTGCATCAGATGAGCCGGGTGGGTCAAAAGCGAATTGGATTACAGATATGTTAAACACACAATTGCCTCAGAATTTTCCTCAAGTAAAGGCTTTTCTTTGGTTTGATTGGAACTATACAGGTCATAATTTTGTCATTGAGTCCTCTGCAGCTTCCCAAACAGCCTTCGATTCTGCTATTTCATCCCAGTATTATGCAACTAATTCCTTTGCGAATATTTCTCAAAATCCTATTTCTCCCCTTTCACCTGTGACTCCTGTCCCTACTTCCACAACTGCGACGTCGAGCTGGTGGCTGCGTGATATGGGAATGACAGCTGTTACGCACGATACTGTTTGTAATCAGGAAAGCCAGGCAAATATGACGCGTTTAGTCAGCTATATTCCTCAATTTTACGCCAATTTTGCTTCCGATGATGTACCATTAGATGCTGCGAGTAGTTACAACTGTACTTTCGGACAAGGCAATGCCCCTCTGCAACCTTATCAATATATGCTCAATTGGGCAAATACCATTCACGCAGCCGGTTTACACGTAATTTATCGGGGCAACTGGAATAATTTCGCCGGAGACTACGGACAGGCAAAACTTTCTTACAGCACCAGTCCTGCTATTCCTTATGAAACATCAGGCGGCCTGTCGGCTGTGTTAAACGGTGCCGATACTACTAGCTATATTGGGAGAACGTATCAATGGATTATTAGTCACCCGGGTATTTTCCAAGACGGTGATGTTTGGGAACCTTTCGGTGAAGCGCAAAACAATGGTATACTCAACGGTCCTGCCGGCACTTCTGCGGCTAATTGTCCGCAAAGCATCTGCCAATTTCCTTCAACTTCTGCTTTCAATCAATGGTTGAATGACTTTGCTCAAGCCGATCAAGCAGCCTTTAAAGTAATTGGTAAAAATGTGACATCCGGCTGGTTCGGGTTGGCAGGTGATTCATATACATATGTCACGCCTTTGGCAATGAGTAACAGCAGCGCCTATAATATGGATCATTTTGCTCAAAGCTATAGTAATTTTACAAGTCTTATTGTCGATAGTCATAATGCCTTTCCAAATATACCCTTGACACTTGAGTGGGGAGACATAAATAGTGCAGACAACACACAGCAACTGGTTGCGAGTACCACTGATCAATATCTTGGTTGGTTGGTTCAGCAGCCTTATGTAAACGGCTTTGAATATTGGTATGAATCGGGTCAAGGAGAAGGAGCCCAATCTGCTGCTGTGGATTTTAATACCGGACAGATGACACCGGCCGGACAAATCGTAGCCAAATATTTTAAATTGATGGCTTCGACAGCTCCGGTGTCGCCTACGCTTGCACCGATTCCCACCAGCACGCCCATACCTACAAATACGCCAACTCCAACGTATACCCCTACACCCACACTTACACCTACTGCAACCCCTACGCTAACTCCGACACCAACTTTAACTCCCACAAATACACCTATCCCAACTAGTACACCAGCGCCTACCAACGGTACGCTTACCAAATTAGGCGGAATGAATCTGGATGGTTACTGTGCAAGCTTAGGTTTAGTAACGGCCGGTCTTAATAATCAAACTTGGTATTGTACCGGTAATAATAAAACAATTAATTTAAATTCAGCTTGTGCATGGCAGTATACATATCCTTACAGTTATGCCAGTGAGGATACGAAAGGTAATGCCTATACTTGGAGTTGCTATATGGCTAATCTTCTTCAGAATTCTTCCTTTGAGAATAGTACACTTAACCCTTGGTATTTGAAAGTTCAACCGGGAGCAAATGGGACAGTAAAACAAGTTAATTCTACAGCTACTAACGGAAAGGATTCTGTTTTAGTTACTACTACTCAAGCAGGCTCTTCGTGGCTGCTTCAACTTCAACAGGCCAATATTTCATTGCTTTCCGGAAAAGTATATACTCTTTCATTTTATGCTAAAGGAGACAGCGCAAAAACAATTAATGTAGAAGTCCAAAAAAATGCTTCTCCTTGGAATACTTATTTTAATCAAAACTTAAAAATTTCTACTTCGTGGCAGAACTATACATTTAGCTTTACTCAACCGGTGAATGATGTAAATGTATTTATAACCTTTAACGTTGCGCAAACAAAAGGGAATACTTGGTTTGATACAGTAACTCTCTCGCCAAATCAATAAGCTAATTTTGTGCTATAATGCACCTATGCATAAATCATTTTATGCAAGTGGAATCCTCTATGATATAAATTCACAGCAAATCCTCTTGCATCAAGTTATAACTCCTTTTTCAAAATCTTGTGATATGCTCGGAGGTGAAAATGAAGAAGGGGAAGAACCACAGATAACTCTGCAACGCATAATTAAAGACACTTTAAACATAAAAATTGATGAAAAAGAAATAATTCCGGTTTATGATTATTTTGATGATGCACTAAATTTAGTTCACTATGTGCTTTATGTTGAATTAAAAAAAATACCTGAACAAGCATTATTGAACAATAATTCAATGACCTGGTTTACTTTTAAGCAGACTTTGAAATTGCCAATTAATAAACAAACAAAACAAGATCTTATTGTTATACAACGGGTTATTAATGCTGAGGAAAGAAAATTAGAAGTTCACACCAAAGAAGACACGGATAGTATTAATCAATAAAGGTAAGCGCCACGCCTTTTTTTCCGGCTCTTCCGGTTCTACCGATTCTATGCACATAATCATCATAGGAAGTCGGCGCGTCGTAATTAATTACGTGAGTAACATCGTCAATATCCAAACCACGGGACGCGACATCTGTAGCCAATAAAATTTGTACTTGATTCTCTTTAAACATTTGCAGTGCACGTTGACGTTGTCCCTGGGATTTATTTCCATGAATAGCTGCTGCTTTAAAACCTCGGGCAATAAGAGCCTTGGTAAGTTTTTCAATCCCCCATTTCGTTCGTCCAAAAACCAATACCTTATTGAATTCTTCTTTCACCAATAAATCATGCAAAGTATCTAGTTTCATACTCGGATTTTTTACTTGAATAACATCTTGATCAATATTCACCGCAGCTTCTTGGTGTTTCACCGAAACATTTACGGGGTTAGTGACAAAGTTTTCCAGAATTTCCTTGGTCTTTCCCGAAACAGTTGCCGAGAAGAAAAGCGATTGTCTGATTTCGGGGAGAAGTGAGATTAAATATTGAATATCTTTTATAAAACCGATATCTACCATTCTGTCTACTTCATCCAAAACTATGGTACCAAACTGCATTAAATGCAGCTTTCTTCTGTTTGCCAAATCTTTTAATCTTCCGGGAGTTCCCACTACAATTGACGGATTTTGAGTTAAATTAATTTGCTGACGCTGCATGTTGGCGCCGCCGATACAGAGAACCGCTTTTAAATTCATTCCTTGAGCAAATTGATGAAATTCATCAATAATTTGCATTGCCAGCTCCCTAGTCGGAACGATAATCAATACGCGCTGGTTTCTGTTTTTATCAATTTTATCAATGATGGGGATAAGAAAAGCCGCAGTTTTACCGGCTCCGGTGTTGGCCGTACCGATTACGTCTCTTTGTGCCAGAAGATAAGGAATTGCTTTCTCCTGAATCGGAGTCGGAGTTGTATAGCCATGTGTTGCAATGTTGGTTTTCAGAGCATCCGAAATTGCGTAGTCAGAAAATGAGGCAGAAGAAACAACTGCCGGTTGTTCTATAATTAAAGCGGCTTTTTTTACAAAAAGATGGGCGTCAAGTTTCTTGGTCTCGTTTCGCTTTTGATTATTACGGTGATTTCCTTGAAATCTCCGTTGAGAATCATTACGTCTGCCACCAGATGAATGCCGAAAAGATTGATTATTTCGATTATGATTATACATATTTTTTGAAATAAGAAATAAGGTTTACCAACGATTTCGATTGTTATCGTTTCTTGGTTGAAAACCGCGATTTCTGTCTTCCTGTGGTTTGGCTTCTTTAACTACAATTGTTCTATCTAAAAGCTGTGTACCGTTAAGTTTGTCCATTGCAGTTTTTGCCTCTTCTTCGGTAGTCATTTCTACAAAACCAAAGCCTTTTCCCTGTCCGGTATATTTATCAATAATTACCTTGGCTGATAATACTTTACCAGCTTGGGCGAAATGCTCGTTAAGCTGTGCGTCTGTGACACCATAAGCTAAACCTCCTACAAATAATTTATTTGTCATTTATTTCTTATCCTCCTTTCTTTAGAATTTACAAGGATAATACGCTGATAACTCTGCTTAAAAAGTGAAGTTGTTAATCTAAGAAGAAGATACAAGTGGAAAGTAAATTTAGGTATCTTTTATCTTTACTAAAAACGAAATCAATATAAGCAGAAGTACAAACGTACTATCTGCATGCTTGACTAGTATAACAGGGTTAAAGTGTTATGTCAATATTACATAAGAATTTTACCGTAGAAGGTACAATACATAATGTGCATAAGTATATAGAACCGGTGCACGAGTTTTTGAAGGCACAAAAAAAGCAGAGAAGCGGTAAACTAAATGTGTGAAAGAAAATCTACCGGATTTTTCTGCTTTTGTACTTCCAA
>DATKGO010000029.1:0-26758 GCA_035510695.1 Patescibacteria group bacterium
TATTCAATACGCGGAGTTCCCCGCTTTGACGAAAAAAGGTTATATCGGTGTTAAGGTTTGGATTCACCAGCCGGAGGAAAAATAATTATGTTAATACCAAGAAGAGTAAAATATAGAAAACAGTTTCGAGGTATGATGAAAGGTGATGCTCATAGCGGCACGACCTTAGTTTATGGCGAATACGGTTTAATTGCCGAAGGCATGGAATGGGTAACCAGTCGGCAAATTGAAGCGGCCAGACGAGCCATTACCCATTTTACAGCTCGGGGCGGCAGACTTTGGATTCGCATTTTTCCCGATAAACCGATTAGCAAAAAACCACCGGAAGTCAGAATGGGCGGGGGCAAAGGTGATATCGAGGAATACGTAGCGATCGTCAAACCCGGACGGATTATGTTTGAAATAGGCGGTGTAACCGAAGATATTGCTAAAGAAGCACTTAGGCTCGCGGCTTATAAGTTACCGGTAAAATCACGTTTAATAAGTAAAGGAGAAAATATATGAAACGACGAGAAGCAAAGGATTTAGCAAATAGGTCAAATGAAGAATTAAAAAAACTTTTAGACGAAGCAAAAAAAGCTTTATTTACTATGCAAATGGATTATCGTTTGGCAAAATTGAAGAATGTACGTAGTCTTTTCTGGAAGAAAAAAGAGATAGCTTATATACTTACGCAGTTGCGTAGAAAGGAGCAAGTCATCAATGGCTAAAACATTTACAGGGAAAGTAGTATCAACCGGTATGCAAAATACAATTTTAGTTGAAGTTAGCCGGTCTGTGCCGCATCCTTTATATAAAAAGTTATTAAAAAGAAGCACCAAATTTATGGCTGATACGGTTGATAAAAAAGCCGAAATGGGTGATATTGTGAAAATTGTCGAAACAAAACCGATTTCTAAGAACAAACATTTTGTTTTACAAAGCGTGCTAAGTAAAAAGGAGGAAGTAAAATAATATGATTCAATTACGAACAATGCTAAGTACTGCGGATAATTCAGGTGCAAAACTTTTGCAGGTGATTCATATTTTTGGCGGATCAAACAGAAAATCCGGTCATATAGGAAGTGTTATAAATTGTGTGGTAAAAAAAGCCGATCCTAACGGTAACGTGAAAGACGGAGAAATTGTGAAAGCAATTTTAGTTCGCAGCCGTAAAGAATATCGTAGAGCGGATGGATCTTATGTCAGATTTTCCGATAACGCAGCGGTTTTAATTGATAATCCGAAAGATAAAAATCCACGTGGTACGCGTATTTTTGGACCGATTGCCAGAGAAATAAGAGATGCGGGATATACTAAAATTGCCAGTATGGCACCGGAAGTAGTTTAACCGGATTTATGATTTAAGATTTAGGATTTAAGAATAAAAGGAGAAAAAATAATATGAAATTGAGAAAAAATGATCAAGTAAAAGTGATTAAGGGAAAAGATGTCGGTAAAACCGGCAAGATTACTCGTGTTTTAACTAAAGAAGCAAAAGTCATGGTGGAAGAAATAAATCAGTATAAACGCCATATGAAAGCTAAAGCGCAGGGGCAGAAAAGCGAAATTATTACCATTATTAAGCCTTTACCGGTAGAGAATGTCGCTTTAATTTGTCCGCAGTGTAAGAAACAGACACGAATTGGTTTTACAAATGTAAAAGGAGCAAAGGAACGCGTTTGTCGAAAATGCGGCAAGACGATATAAAATTATGGATAATTTACAATCTAGATATAACAAAACAATAACAAAGGATTTACAAGTAAAATTAAATATTGTAAATCCCATGGCGGTACCGGCGATTAAGAAAATCGTTCTGAATATGGGCGTTAAAGATGCCGTGGTAGATAAGAAAAATATTGAACGGGCAGCTTCGGCTATGACGCAAATTTCCGGTCAAAAGCCTAAGATTGTCAAAGCGCGAAAATCGATCGCTACCTTTAAATTGCGTGAAGGTGATCAAATCGGTGTTACCGTAACTCTGCGGGGGAAAAGAATGTACGAATTTTTGGAAAAAGTAATCGATATAGTTTTACCGCGTATTAAAGATTTTCACGGAGTAAGTAAAACCAGTTTTGATGGAAGAGGAAATTATACTTTAGGTTTTAGTGAATATACGGTTTTCCCGGAGATTGATCCGTCAACTGTTGAGCGTATGCAGGGAATGGAAATGGTGGTTGTTACCAGCGCAAAAGACAATCAAGCGGGACTATCTTTACTTGAAGCATTAGGTATGCCGTTTACAAAGGAGGGCAAATAAAGGTTTAGGTTGCGGTTTGAAGCTAAAAACCGTATAATTGCAAAGCTTATGGCGAAAACATCAGATATAGTTAAATATAATAGAAAATTAAAACATCAAGGCAGGTATAAAAATATCTGTGCGATGTGTGGCCGCTCACGTGGCTATATGGGCAGGTTTGGTTTGTGCAGATTGTGTTTTCGTGAACGTGCATCGAGAGGAGAATTACCCGGCGTATTAAAAGCCAGTTGGTAATTAATTTTATGACATATCATGTAGCAGATTTTATCATTCGAATTCAAAATGCGGCGCTTGCTAGGCGTAAGGAAGTACGTATGCCTTATTCAAAGCTAAGTCGCGCTATTGCTCAGGTTTTGGTAAAAGAAGGCTTTTTAGCCGGTGTTAAGGATGAGGAAATTGAAGGAAAGAAACAATTAGTGGCAGAAATTCGTTTTGTGAATCGCAGACCGGCTGTGGATGGGGTAAAAGTTATTTCCAAACCTTCGCTTAGGGTTTATAAAACTAAGAAAAGTTTGAATGAGCGTTTGAATCCGTCAGTGGTTTCAATTTTATCAACCAGCAATGGAGTCATGTCAGGCAAAACAGCCACCAAGAAAGGATTAGGAGGAGAATTACTTTTCCAAATTTGGTAAAAATATGAGCAAAATCGGAAGAATGCCAATTATAATTAAAAACGGAGTGAATGTGACGATTGATAAACAATTAGTCAATGTAAAAGGTACTAAGGGCGAAATGAAATTCGTCGTACCTAGTGGTATTGCCGTGACTATGGAAGACGGTAAGTTGGTACTAAGTCAAGATGTTAAGGGAAGTCCCCTAACGCGAAGTCTTTTTGGTTTGTCTCGGGCAATGCTTAACAATATGGTAAAAGGTGTCGATCAAGGTTTTCAAAAAAAATTAGAATTAGTAGGCGTCGGCTATAGAGCGCAAATGCAGGGAACCGATTTACAGTTATCGCTGGGTTTTTCTCACCCGGTAAAGATCAAAGCTAAACCCGGCATTACATTTACGGTTGCTGAAAATGTAATTGTAGTTTCAGGTTTTGATAAAGCAATGGTGGGAGAAACAGCATCTGAAATTAGAGCTATCCGTCCGCCGGAACCTTATAAAGGAAAAGGAATTAAATATGTCGGTGAACATATTCGTCGAAAAGCCGGTAAAGCGGCCAAAGCAGTTGGGACAAAATAAAATTATGAATACACGAAAAATAAAAAGACAATTAAGAATAAGAAAGAAAATGCATGGAACAGCTGAAAAACCGCGTTTGAGCGTCTATCGTTCCAATAAGGCTGTGGCGGCTCAGTTGATTGATGATGTAAAACGGCAGACGATACTTGGTTTAAATCAGCCGAAAGATATTAAAGGAAACAAAACGGCCAAAGCAAAAGCTTTAGGTTTAGCTTTGGCCAAAGAAGCAATAGAGAAAAAAATTAAGCAGGTAGTTTTTGATAAAGGCAGTTATCGCTACCACGGTCGGGTGAAAGCCATTGCCGAAGGTGCAAGAGAAGGAGGACTGCAGTTCTAACCAAGGACTTAGAACTGAGAACATATGGATAATAACAATAATAGATTTAATAATCAAAGAAATAATAATAGAAACAATAATCAGCGTTCAATGGATCGAACACCGAGTGAATTTGAGGAAAAAATTGTCAAAATCAGCCGTGTTTCTAAAAAAACGCAAGGCGGAAATAAAATCGGTTTTACAGCCTTGGCAGTGGTTGGCGATCGAAAAGGCAAAGTAGGTGTGGGTTTGGGAAAAGCGCCGGATGTTTCCAATGCCATTCGTAAAGGAATTCTTTTGGCAAAAAAACATATGATCGAAGTGCCGATTGTGAAGGGTACAATTCCTTTTAGAATTGATGTTAAAGTCGGAGCTGCTAAAATTATGTTGAAACCGGCACCGGTTGGAAGTGGTATTATTGCCGGCGGCGCTATCCGTAGTGTGGTTTCCGCAGCCGGAATTCAGAATATTTCTTCAAAAGTTTTAGGTACTCGTAATCAAGCCAATAACGTGACAGTAACTTTGTCAGCATTAAAAATGCTTAGTGAACGCTATGCCAAACAACGCAGTATGAACACTCAAACAAAATAACTATGAATTTAAATAATCTTTCAACCATTACAACCAAGAGAAAAAAACGTTTAGGACAAGGACACGGTTCAGGAAGAGTGAAAACTTCGGGACGCGGAACCAAAGGACAAAACGCACGCAGTAGTAGACCTCTTCGTTTTGAGGGAGGAGCTTTACCTTTAACCAAACGTTTACCGTTCTTGCGCGGCAAAATGAAAAATAAAATGTATCGTCAGAAACCCTTGGTACTTAATGTTGGGGCTTTAAATAATTTACCTGATACAGTAGTTAGTATTGAGACATTGGTGAAATATAAATTGGTTCGTCTAGACGATGCTAAATTAAAAGGCGTAAAAATTTTAGGTGACGGTGAATTGACTGCTGCTCTAACTGTTAGCTTGCCTGTCTCTAAATCAGCCCAGAAGAAAATTGAAAAAGCAGGCGGATCTGTAAAATTGACAGAAAAAATATAATTGTTCATTTTTTCTGTCATCCTGAATTTATTTCAGGATCCCAATGGATTCCGGATCAAGTCCGGAATGACAATTGTCATTTGTTTTTAGTAAGTTCCTCATGTATAATTTTATCGCATGAATAGCTTTATCTCCATTTTTCAAACAGCTTTTAAAACGCCGGAAGTGCGAAAAAAAATCTTATTCACAGCGTTAATATTTTTAGCTTTTCGTATTTTCGCGCATGTTCCTGTTGCCGGTGTAAACGTTGCCCATCTCAAAAATCTTTTCGCGCAAAACCAATTTTTAGGATTACTGGATATTTTTTCCGGTGGAACTTTAGCTAATTTTTCCATTATGGCCTTGGGATTGAATCCGTATATTAATTCTTCAATTATTTTTCAATTGCTGGGTATGGTGTTTCCCAAGCTCGAAGAATTACAGAAAGAAGGAGAAAGCGGCCGGAGAAAAATTAATCAATATACTAGAATGTTGACTGTTCCTTTGGCTGCTCTGCAGGCTGTAGGTATGTATGCCTTGCTACGTTCACAAGGAATTATTATTAATCTGACACCGCTTAATATAATTGCTTTTATTTTAACCATGACTGCGGGAACTATGCTTTTGGTTTGGTTTGGGGAGATGATAACCGATCGAGGCGTAGGAAACGGTATTTCTTTGCTTATTTTCGCGGGAATTGTGGGAAGAGTTCCGGTTGCTTTGGGTCAAACAGCCTCAACTGCCACGGGGCAAATGACTTTAAGCCTTATTACTTTTTTGGTCTTAGGATTGGCAGTGATTGTTTCTATTATCATCGTGAATGAAGCGACACGTCAGATTACTGTTTACTATGCCAGGCGAGTTCGCGGAAATACTTCTTCCAGCAATCAATCAACGCACTTACCTCTGCGCTTAAATCAGGCCGGTGTGATTCCGATCATTTTCGCTGTTTCTTTGATATTACTGCCTTCGGTTGTCGGTAATTATTTGGTCGCCTCCAAAAATCCGGTGTTATATAACGTGGGACAATTTTTTACTACCTGGTTTGATCCCAACGGAATTACCTATAATCTGATTTATTTTCTACTGGTTGTTGCATTTACTTACTTTTATACGGCGGTTGTTTTCAATCCGAAAAAAATTGCCGAGGACATGCAGAAATACGGAGGATTTATTCCGGGCGTTCGTCCCGGTACGCCGACAATCCATTATCTCAATTATATTTTGACGCGCATAACCTTGGTTGGAGCTATCTTTTTAGGACTTATTGCGGTTTTTCCGACTATTGCCAGAGCTTTAACCGGCGTACAGACTTTACTCATTGGTGGAACCGGTATCTTAATAGTAGTCAGTGTGGTTTTGGATACATTTAAATCAATTGAAGCAAATTTAGTCATGCGTAATTATGAAGGTTTCATGAAAAAATAATATGAAGTTTATTATTATTGGAATTCAAGGAGCAGGAAAATCAACGCAAGGGAATTTATTGAAAAAAGCATTGGATATTCCCTATTTATCAACCGGACATATTTTTCGCGAGATGGCTAAAGAGCATACGCAAACAGGCCGTTATATAAAAGAAGTAATCAATTCAGGCAGTCTTGTGCCGGATAGTAAAACAATGGAAATTGTTTCCGAATATTTAAAGCGTCCGGAATACGAGAAGGGTTATATTATGGATGGTTTTCCCCGAACCCTGCATCAAGCCGAAACTTTTGCTAACGGTATTACAAAAGCGATTTACCTGAAGGTTTCCGATAAGGAAGCTTTATGGAGACTGGCCGGCAGATCGTTGGAAGAAGGAGCACAGGAGCGTGAAGATGATGCGACTCTGAAAGCAATTCTTAAGCGTATCGAACTTTTCCATAAACATACCGAACCGGTTTTAAAATATTACAGGCAGCATCATAAATTGGTAGAAGTTAATGGTGAACAATCGATTGAAGCAATCCATAAAGAGATTATGGAAAAACTGCAGATCAATGAATAAGATTTTTATCTTCATGGGGCCTGAAGGCGCGGGTAAATCAACTCAGGCAAAGCTTTTTGCAAAAGATTGCAAACTGCTTTACATTTCAACCGGCGATATGCTACGTTTTTTTGCCCAGAACGATAAAGGATATTTGGGAAACGCAGTACGAGCTATGTTTGCTCGGCATGGTTATCTTAAATCAGAGTTGCTGAACAGAATTGTTATAGAAACTTTGAAAAACGCAAAATATAAAAATGGTGTAGTTCTGGATGGAAGCTTACGTACCTTTGAAGAAACTGAAGAATTTGATCAGGTTTTACAAAAGACAGGATTAGATCTGCCGGTGATTGTTTTTTATCTGAATATTTCAGAGGATGAAAGTATTAAACGATTAACTTTTGGCCGAAAACGCGTAGATGATACAATTGAAGGCGTAAAAGCCAGACTTTCTCATTTTCATAATCAACTAAAGGAACGTTTGGCAATAATTAGAGAAAAATATCAGTTAATTGAAATTAACGGAGAACAAAGCGAAGAAAAAGTACATGAGGAGATAATGAATAAAGCGACAAGTTTGTCATCCTGGAAGGAGGCGGATGCCGACTGATAGGATCTAGTCGTTTTTTTGAATAGATTCTATCGTGGTCGTTGCCACTCCAGAATGACACAACAACATAAAGGTTTTGTGATTGCTATTGATGGTCCAGTTGCGTCGGGTAAAGGCACAATTGCCCCGATGTTAGCCAGGAAGTTAAGTGGTTTTTATTTGGATACGGGGATTTTTTTTCGTTGTTTAGCTTTATATTGTTTGGAGCACTCTATTGATTTGGGCGATAAAAATGCAGTAATAAATGCAATATCCGATATTCATATAACTTATTTTGGTGATCGGGTTTTATTGAATAAAAAAGATGTAACAACTGTAATACGAACAGACGAAGTATCTGTCGGTTCAAGTAAGGTAGCTCTTATTGATGAAGTACAAGATGCGATGGTTGAAAATCAAAGACAGATTGTATATGAACATATAAAAATGGGTGAGATAGTTATTGTGGAAGGCAGAAATATTGGCACTGCGCTTCTACCGGATGCAGACATTAAAATATTTTTAACTGCTAGTTTAGCAACCAGAGCTCAACGCAGACTTAATCAACTGAAAGCAAATGGCCCAATCCATATGGCGCTGGCCGATGTTTCCAATGATATTTTAGAAAGAGACAGAAGAGATATAAATCGAAAAAAATATCCTTTGGTGCAAAATCCTCAAAATTTTGGTTATTTTGTTTTAGATAATTCAGAGATGTCGGAAGAGAAAACCTTGAAGGTACTATTACAAGAATTAAAAAGTAGAGGTTTATACTAGAAAATAGTATAATCTACAATTATGATTGATATAAAAACACCTGAACAGATAAAGAAAATGCAAATTGGCGGGAAGATTTTATCCGATGTGGTTTGGGCGGTTTGTAAAGCTGCTAAGCCGGGAGTTTCAGAACTCGAAATAGATGCTTTGGCGGAAAAATTGATCCTTGAAGCCGGTGGTAAACCTGGATTCAAACTAGTGGAAGGTTATCATCACACGATTTGTGCCTGTACGAATGACGTTGTAGTGCATGGTATCCCCTCCCATTATAAACTTCAAGAAGGCGATGTCTTCGACATAGATTGCGGAGTGTTTTATGAAGGATTTCATACGGACATGTGTGAGACGGTACGGATTGGAAATAAGAGCAAAGAGCAAAGAGCAAAGAATAATGACGAAGTTGACGAGTTTTTGGCCACGGGCAAATATGCTTTGCAAGAGGCAATTAAGCAGGCTTTGGGGGGAAATCGCGTCGGTCACATTTCGCAGACTATTCAACGCATTGTGGAAGGCAAGGGATACAGCGTAGTTCGAAGTTTAATAGGGCATGGAGTTGGAAAAGAATTACATGAAGATCCGGAAGTGCCGGGATATTTGGATATGCCTTTAATGAAAACTCCGCTTTTAAAGCCTGGTATGACCATAGCCATCGAAGTTATTTACAATATGGGTAAACTAGGCGTTGTCTATTCAGGCGAGGATGATTGGAAGATTAAAACTAAAGACGGCTCGCTCTCAGCCGTTTTTGAGCGATCTGTGGCTATTACAGAAGGAGATCCGATTATCCTGACACCTTGAGCCTGCGGCCATTGCTCTTTTTGCGCAGGTTTGCTATAATTCCAGGTAGAAGTCTAAACTGGAAATTCGAAATTCTAATATCGAAATCCGAAAACGTGTTTCGAGTTTCGTGCTTTGGATTTCGGATTTTTATTTTTTATGGCTCATCAAGGATCAATTGAAAAAGACGGCGTAGTTCAAGAATCATTGCCCAATACGCTCTTTAGGGTTAAGTTGGAAGATGAATCGATAATTCTTTGTCATTTGTCCGGAAAACTGCGTATGAATTTCATTAAAATTCTGCCAGGTGACAGAGTAAAAGTTGAGATGACGCCTTATGATATTGGGAAAGGCAGAATAACGCTTCGTTACCGAGAAGGCGGCGCGGCATATACGGGTTTTAAAAGGAGATAGATATGAAAGTACAAGCCAGTGTAAAAAAAAGATGTATGAAATGCAGAATTATTAAACGCAAAGGTGTAGTGCGCGTTATTTGTGAGACGCCCAAGCACAAGCAGAGACAGGGCTAAAATATATGAGATTTGCAGGAATTAATATACCGGATGAAAAAAGAATTGATATCGCTTTAACCTATTTATATGGTGTGGGTCGATCAAACGTTAAAGATATTTTAAAAAGCGCCAATATTGACGGCGGTATTCGGACAAAAAGTTTGTCGGAAGATGACGTAAAGAAAATCAGTAAAGTTTTGGAAACATTAAAAGTCGAAGGAGATTTACGAACAGAAGTAAACGGCGATATTAGGGCGCTTAAAGATATGGGAGCATATCGAGGAGTAAGACATAGCCGAAATTTGCCGGTTCGCGGACAGAGAACCCGTTCAAATGCCCGTACGAAACGCGGTAAGAGAGTAACAATCGGAGCAATTAAAAAAGAACTAACAACTAAAACGGCAGCAGCACCTGCAGCAAAATAATATGGCAATTAAAAAAACAACTAAATTAACAAGTAAGAAAAAAACTACTAATCCTATCTCCAAACACGGCAGGATTTACGTAACAGCGACTTTTAATAATACTTTGGTTACAATTACCGATGATAAAGGCGGTACCGTTTCCTGGAGTACCAGCGGTGCTTCCGGCTATAAAGGTACACGTAAATCTACGCCCTATGCCGCTTCTCAGGCAGTTGATAATGCAGTCCGCAAGGCAATTGAAAGAGGAATGGAATCAGTTGATGTATACGTTAAAGGTCCGGGAGCCGGCAGAGATTCGTCTCTTCGGGCAGTAAAATCAGCCGGTTTATCAATTACCTCAATTGCCGATATTACACCTATTCCGCATAATGGTCCAAGACAACCTGTAAGGAGGAGAGTCTAATGGCACGTTACACCGGACCAAAACACAAATTAGCCCGCCGAGAAGGTATTAATGTTTTGGATAAACAATCAAACAGTTTACTTCGTCGCTTAAATACACCGCCGGGAGTACAGGGTAAAAAGCGTAAAAGAAAATTATCGGAATTCGGATTGCAGTTGCGTGAAAAACAGAAAGCTAAAGTGATATACGGAATTTTGGAAAAGCAGTTTAAACGCATGGTGAATAACGTGGCCAATAAAACCGGCGACACGGGAGAATTACTTTTGTCGTTATTGGAGACAAGATTGGATAATGTAGTTTACAGACTTGGTTTTGCCCGCAGCAGATTTATGGCCAGACAGCTTGTTTCGCATGGACACATTTTCGTCAACGGCAAGCGTTTAAGTATTCCTTCCTATCAAGTGCAGATCGATGACACGATTAGTTTATCGCCTAAAATACAAAGCAATAAGAATCTTGCACCGCTCATTGCGGAGACGCCAACCTTACTGCCGTTTCTGGAAAGAAAAGCCGTGGTTGGTAAATTAGTACGCATGCCACAAGGCTCAGATATCGAAGTTCCGTTCAATACACAACAGATCATTGAATATTATTCAAGATAATGGTACAATACCCTTTATGGACGAATTAAATTTTACAATTAAAGAATTAACAGCTACCCAAGACTTTGGGGAATTTGTTATAGAGCCTTTAGAACCGGGTTATGGCCACACATTGGGAAACGCTCTTCGCCGAGTTTTATATGTGTCTATCCCCGGAGCCGCAGTAACTTCAGTTAAGATTAATGGCGTTAAGCATCGTTTTTCCACGGTTAACGGTTTAAAAGAAAATGTAGTTGATTTATTATTAAATATTAAACAACTGCAACTTCGTTTGGGTGATTCCAAAGATATTGCTACATTGAAACTTTCAGCCAGAGGCCAGAAGGAAGTTACAGGCGCGGATTTAACAGTTACAGATGGCGTAGAAGTAGTAAATAAAGATCAATATCTTGGTGCATTAACAGGCGAGAAAGCAAAATTAGATATTGAATTGACTGTTGAACGCGGAATGGGTTTTTCTCCGGCTGATGAACGAAAGACTACAACCCTTGGCGTTATTCCAACCGATGCTATTTTTTCACCGGTTCGTCGAGTAACCTACAGTGTTGAATCGACCCGCGTTGGCCGACAGACTAATTTAGACAAGTTGGTGCTTAAGATTTGGACTAACGGAAGTGTTACTCCACGTGAAGCATTAGATTTTGCGGCAAAAGTTTTATCCAGATTATTCACACAAATTTATGAACCGAAAAAAGACGGTGCAATAGAAGCTCCTATAGCTATAAGTAATATTCCGGCAGAAACATTAAGAATGACAATTGACGAATTGGATTTGCCAACCAGAATTTATAATAGTCTTAGAAACGGCGGAATTGAAACAGTAGAACAGCTCTTACAAGCTCCCAGAAAAGAATTAGTTTCCATGCGCAACATGGGCGGCAAATCAATTGCTGTTATTGAAGAAAAATTACAAGAAAAAGGTATTAGTTTACCGGCTTAAAATTATCTCAAATCTCATATCTAAAGTCTCAAAATATATCTTAGATCTCAAATTTGAGATATCTACTTGAGATTTGCACTTTGAGCTTTGAGATTTATTGTATTATATGCGGAAAAATGTATTTGGACGAAAATTAAAACGTGATATCAATGAAAGAAAAGCACTTTTTAAAAATTTGCTTTCTTCTCTTGTTTTAAATGAACGTGTTAAAACCACGGAAGAAAAAGCGAAGGCTGTTAAAGCTGATGCAGATAAATTGATTACCAAGGCTAAATATCAGGATCGTTTGCACGCCTACACTTTACTGCAGCCCTTAGTTTCATCGGAAGCGGTTGAAAAATTACTTGCGGATTTGGCTCCGCGTTTTGCCGATCGTCAGGGGGGATATACGCGAATTATTAAAATGCAGCGCAGATTTTCCGACAATGCCAGAATGGCGATGCTTGAATGGACAGAAGGAAGTTCAAAGTTAAAAGTTAAAAGTGAAAAGTTGATAGACGGGAAAAAAGAGACGAAGACGAAAGTTGAGGCAACAACCAAGATCGAACCACAAGATTCAACTAAAAAGACGACAAAAAAAACAGTTAAGAAAGCAGTAAAATCTAAAGAGGAGGATAAAAAATAATGCAGCAAACAACAGCGACTAAAGTTTCAGATATAAAAAGAGAATGGTATTTTTTTGATGTAAAAGATCAGATCTTGGGTCGTCAAGCCAGTCAAATTGCTCAATTATTAATGGGCAAAGCTAAGCCTTATTTTGTCAAAAATCTTGATTGTGGTGATTATGTGGTTATCATTAACGCAAAAGAGGTAAAAGCAACCGGTAATAAAGAAACCAAAAAAGTTTATAATCGTCATTCTATGTATCCGGGCGGATTTAAAAGTGAAAGTTTGGAAGAATTAAGAGCACGAAAGCCGGAAGAAATCATCCGTAGAGCTGTTCGCGGTATGTTGCCGGATAATAAATTAAGAGATATGATGTTGACGCGATTGTTTATCTTTTCAGGAGAAACGCATAATTATACAGATAAAAAGTTTATTAATGTAAAATAAAACTATGGCAGATACAAAAGTTATTATAACAGAAGTAAAAGAAAAAAAGCGGGACTTCATCTACGCAGTCGGACGCCGACGCGAATCAGTGGCACGCATTAGATTATATGAACATGTAAAAGACGGTTTAGCCTGGGATGGAGTAGAGATAAAAAAAGGTGATATTTTAGTTAATAATAAACCGATTACAGAGTTTTTTTCCGATCCAATAATGCGTTATACATATTCGGAGCCGTTTCGAATTACCAACACGGTTAATAAATATACCATTACAATTCAAGTCAGCGGCGGAGGTAGAATGGGACAACTTAAAGCAGTAGTTCATGGAGTTTCTCAGGCATTAGCATTGGTTGATGAGAAAAAACATCGCGGAGTTTTGAAAGATAAAGGTTTTCTTACTCGGGATGCCAGAGTTCGTGAAAGACGAAAAGTCGGTACAGGCGGAAAAGCCAGACGTACTAAACAATCTCCAAAACGTTAACCTCAATTTTAAATTTCCCAGTTGACATAAATTATCTAAGGTGATTAGATAATTGTATGAATAAAAATAAACTCGATTTGGTTAGGCGCTACATTAAAATTGCGCTTAAGGGAACGAGGTTGAGTAATAAAATGTTTGCAATCTCACTTCAGGATAAAGCAACTACCCTTTTACAGATGAGCGCGCTGCAATATTTAAAAGATCATCCGGGTGCAACTGTGGGCGAATTGGCAAATGAGCTGGTGATGTCGTCTCCGGCAATTGCTCAGATGACAGACCGTTTGGTTAAAACAGGATGGGTTAAAAAAGAAATTGACCAAAAGGATCGTCGCATTACCCATTTGGTATTGACTGCAATTGGGGAAAAAGAAATTAACGCTATACCCAATGAACTGAAAGAGAAAATTGATGAAGTTTTTTCCTATATTTCGGAAGAAGATCTAGAAACTGTAGTGAAAATTCTGACGAAATTTGTGCATAATATAGAAGAGAGAAATATTCAATAAGTATGAAAAAGATCCTGTCCTTTATGAAAAATCATAAAAAATTGGCAATTATTGTCGGTATAATTGCGGCTTTTATTATTTTCCTAATTTTTCTTCTACAGCCTTCAAGTCAATCATTTGTTTATACGGTTAAACGCGAGAATTTGGTGAATACGCTTTTAATAAACGGAACATTTACTACTGCTTCGCAAGTTCAGGTAAATTCTCCGGCCGATGGCATCATTTTCAAATTGTATGTAAGTAACGGCGACGAGGTAAAAAAAGGAGACCCTCTTTTCCATGTTGAAAGTACTGCGACGGATGAAGAAAAAGCGGCCGCTTACGCAAATTATTTATCTGCGTCATCGGCGGTTGAAACAGACAAAGCTACTCTTTATAGTCTTCAATCAATAATGTTTGCTGACTGGAAAAATTATACCGATTTGTCAACTAATTCAACCTATGAAAATTCGGATAAAAGTCCGAATACGACCAACCGAGTTTTGCCGGAATTTACTACAGCTCAGGATAACTGGCTGGCAGCGGAAGCAAATTATAAAGACCAGCAATCCGTAATTGCCAAAGATCAGGCGGCATTAAATAGCGCGACGCTTTCTTATAATGCTACGCAGGATATTACGGTTAATTCTCCGGCTGCCGGTAGCGTCGTTAATTTACAGAAAAAAGTTGGTGATCAAATTCAAAGTGTACAAACTTCCCTGTCCGCTCAAACTCAATCGGGACAAAGCGCAAATGTTATTCCGCCTGTTTTGGTTGTTTCCGATTTGAGCGATCCGGTTATCACAGCATCTGTGGATCAGGTAAATATACCCAGAATAAAAATCGGGCAAAAGGCCAACATTGTTTTTGATGCGCTGCCGAATCAAACATTTACGGGTGATGTTCAAAGTCTGGATACTGTCGGGACCATAACTCAGGGGACTACCGATTATAATGTTGGGATTGAAGTAAATCATGTATCGTCTCAAATAATGCCGAATATGACTGCTTCTATTACTTTGGAGACAGCACGTAAAGAAAATATTTTAACTATTCCCAATAATGCGATAATTTCAAAAAACGGGGAAAATTTTGTGCAATTAGCAAATACGAATAAAAATAATTTGACGGAAGTTGTACTTGGTTTGCAGGGATTAACCAAAACTGAAGTTGTGAGCGGGTTGGTGACCGGTGATAAAGTAATGATACCGCAATAGAATGAATGATTTTAAAACCGCTTTTTTTATCGCATATAAGTCAATTTTAAAAGGCAGCAGATCAATGCTTGGTCTTCTAATTTTCATTTTATTTTTAAGTTTTTTTAACATGATGTTTATTTCCGGAGTGCTTAACGGTATTTCTTACAGCGAAGTAGAGGCATTAAAAAGTTTTATGAGTTCGGATTTAGTTATTAATCCCCAAGAGTTACCGGTTCACAAACAATATATTCTTAACCAAAATGAAGTACGGGCTGAAATTGCAAGTATCCCTGGCGTTGTCGCTACCACCCGGCATTATCTTCTGGCCGGATCGTTAGTTTTTGATAAAGATAAGAACGGGCAGTATAAAAGCGTTTCGGGAACCATCATTGGTTTTGATCCGTCGGATGAAAATAAAGTTCTTACTTTTAACAAACTTTTAATGGCAGGACAATTTCTCTCAGATACCGATACAGATCAAATTGTTATCAGCGGTGCGCTTGCCGGTGGTTATGGCGAAGTGGCTCCGAATGATTTGGGTGGAGCAAAAGTCGGCGACAAAATACGAATTACCTACTCAAATGGAATTATGAGAACCTATACCGTAAAAGGAATATATAACGACGTTATGGGAATATATGAAACATTTATTTCAGCCAAAGAAGCGGAATCCGTACTTTCAGTCTATAACAGCGCCAATCAAATTTTGGTGAAAACAGATGATAATAGCAACACGATCGATAGTTATGAAACGAAAATTAAAGCCATGGAACCAAATCTGAAAGTACAGAATTATAATGACATAATAGCTTCGTTTGCTTCTTTTTTACAGGCGCTCGATCTGATTTCGTTTGTCGTAGGCGTTATAAGCGTTATTGTTGCCACGATCACAATTTTTGTCTTAATTTATGTCAATGCGCTTAATAAGAAGCGGCAGATTGGAATTCTTAAAGCAATTGGTATAAAGCAAAGCATCATTATCAATGCCTATATTCTCCAGTCTCTTTTTTATACGTTTTGTGGAGTGAGTCTTGGAGTAGTTATGGTATTTCTTGTGCTTCAGCCGCTGTTAATCTCTCATCCCATTCCCTTGATACAAGGACTCATGAATTTAATTTTGATTTATTCACCGACAGGAATAATTTTAAGTATTCTCAGTTTCATTATTGCAGGATATCTGGCGGGACGTACTCCTGCGTGGCTGGTAGCAAGACAGGATATTTTAAAGGCAATTTGGGGATAGAATTAATATGATCAAAATACAAAATCTTAAAAAAACATATCCGGGTGAAGTACCGACAACTGCGCTTAGGGGTGTTTCCTTTGAAGTTGCAAGTGGAGAATTTATCGCGATTATGGGAAGAAGCGGTTCGGGTAAGTCAACGCTTTTGCATCAACTTGGATTAATCGATTCTCCAACCGAAGGTAAAATTTATATAGACAATGCCGATGTTACGCTGCTTTCAGATATTGAGAAAACACGATATAGACTGGAATATCTGGGATATGTCTTTCAAGAGTATGCGCTCATAGTTGAATTTACGGCTTTGGAAAATGTATTTTTTCCGGCAATGGCATTTGGGAAAAATGAAGCAGAATACAAAAAGCGTGCCTTGGAGCTCTTGACGCTTGTCGGTTTGGGAGAACGCAGCGGTCATTACCCTAACGAGCTTTCAGGAGGGGAACAGCAGCGGGTTGCAATTGCCAGAGCACTTATTAATAGCCCCAAAATTCTTTTTGCCGACGAACCCACGGCGAATTTAGATAGTGAATCATCTAAAGTGGTTCTTGATTTATTTCAAAAACTTAACCGGGAACTAAAACAAACAATTGTGATGGTAACCCATGAACCCGAAGATAAAAAATTTGTCCATAAGGTTGTGTGGATCCGTGACGGATTATTGGAAAAAGAAGAAAAGACTCATGGCAATAAAAGTAGATTATAAACTAATGATAAAGTCTTTTACTACGTTGATAGGGAGAGCAAAGCCGATATTTTCTCCATTAATTGCAATTGCGGTGTTCATGGCAATTACCTGTTCGTTGGCATCAACTAACGGTCCACCCGAATTTCCCGGATTTACCGCTGCGCTGGTTTGAATAAGATTATTTAAATTTTCCGTATCTCCCTGAGAAATATCACCGGCAGTTATTTGTCTGTCTGTTCCGGAAACCACACCGGTGGTCACAGTGTTGCGAAATTCTCCAAGAGCTGTTCCGATGGCCACTACAAATTGTCCCACCTGTAGATTTGAAGAATCTCCAAGCGGAGCCGGTTGTAATTGATTGCCTTTATTTTGTGAAGTATCAATTTGTAGTATCGCCACGTCATTATTTGGATCTCTAAAAATTCTATTTACTTTATAGGTTTTATTATTGGCAGTTATAACTTGATAGGTCATAGTGTCATCGGAAACTACGTGTTTATTGGTTGCGATCAGACCGCCAGAAGAAACTATAAAACCCGAACCGATATTTTGCTGGTCTTGCTGCGATTGGCTGCCGTTATCGTTATTGTTAGGATTGCCAAAGAAAAACGGTCCCAAATCAAATGGCGATTGCGATTGCCCTCCTGTACCCACTACAGTGACCACAGATTGACCTATTTGTTTGACAGCGTCAATGGTGGCCGATTCTTCTGTTACAACGCGCACCGGTCCTTTGGTTTGTATTTGAGGTGCTTGCGGCAAGTTAAATTGCAGAGTGTATCTTTCGCTGAGGGTATAAAGTCCCAGAATTAAAAGAAGAGCGAGGAAAAAAGCGATAATTCTTCGATCGATGTTAATTGATGGACTGGGATAAGGATGCAAAGATATTCCCGCAGAACTCATAGCATAAAGTATAAAATTTTTAAAAAGGAAGCGGGTAAGATGTGTGCAAGAAACGAATAAGATTAATTTCTATTTACAAAACAGTTAGCTGTTGCTCGATGGTGGATTTTAATTCTTCAATACCACTATTGTTTTTAACGGAAATACATTGTGGATGAAACGGTGCGAATTGTTTTTGCAAATCCTTTTCATCAATATTTGCAACATCCATTTTATTAAAAACATAAATTCTGTTTTTATTTTCAATTTTCAGTTCCTGCAAAATCGTTTCCACCACGCCAATTTTTTTCTCCATATTCGGATCAGATGCATCAATTACGTGGAGTAACACATCGGCGTGAATGGATTCCATCAACGTGGATTTAAAGGCATTAATTAAAGAAAGCGGCAAATTTTGAATAAAACCGATGGTGTCGGAGAGGAAAATTTCCTGTTTTAACTCCTGCAGATACATTTTCCCAACCGCGCTGTCTAAAGTCGCGAAAAGAACATTTTTTGTTAATTTGTGTTTGCCGCAGAGTGTATTGAAAAGTGCGGTTTTTCCCGCGTTTGTATAACCGACAATTGAAATTGTCTGCATGCCGATTTTTCGCCGTCTTTCCAATTGTTGTTCTCGTTCACTACTTAATTTAGTTAATTTTTCCTGAGTTTTTTTTATTTGATCCCGCCAGTGTCGGCGCATCAGTTCCGTATTGGTTTCCCCGACTCCAAGTGTTCCAATACCGCCTGCCTGTTGGGATAAAACATAGCCCATGCCGTAAATTCTCGGTCCCATATGACGCATTTGAGCCAATTCGATTTGTAATTTTGCCTCAGCAGTACTGGCATGCAGAGAAAAGATATGTAAGATTAAATCAACTCTGTCCCAGACTTCAATTTTGGGATTATTTTTTTGCCAAAGAGTCTTAAAATCAAAAAGCTGAGTAGATTTTAAGACTGAATTCATGACAACGATGTCTATTTTTTCTTTGCTGATGATTTCAGCCGCTTCTTCTATTTTCCCTTTTCCGATAAACATGCCTTTATCACTTTTATCTCGGTGCTGAATGAGAAACTCGCTAATTTGCCCGCCGTAGGTTCTTACCAGAGAAGAGAGTTCCTGCATGTCTTGAAAAACAGTTTCATCAGTCATGCCCTGTGGGACGACGCTAATTAGGAGAAATTTTTGTTGTACGAGTGTTTGCATAGGGAGATTATAGCACGTACATAAATAATAATTTTCAATTTATAATTCTTAATTTTCAATAAAATCTAAATTTTAAATGTTTAAAAATTAAATAATTGAAAATTCATTAAAAATTAGAAATTTAAAATTAAAAATTGTCATTAATTTCAGTTGTTTTATAACGAGGTTACCGGAGGGAGTTGGAGATTTGCTTCTGCCAATTTGATCAGATTTTCATAAGTTTTTTTGGGATCTTTGCTTTCAAAAAGAGCAGAAGTGGTTATAAAACGGTTAGCTCCGGCCTTAGCAGAATTCACAAGTGTTTCTTCATTAATTCCGCCGTCAACCGTCAGCGGAATTAAGGTTTGTTCCCGCAATTTTTTTACTTTTTCCAAACACTCCGGCATAAATTGCTGACCTGATTGACCGGCATTAACAGTCATGATAAGAATATTATCTATATCGTCAAAATTTATTTTTAAATTATCAAGCGGAGTTTTGGCATCAATTGCCAACCCCACCTCTCCAACTAGCTGTGTTTGCGCAATAAATTCGTCTATATCAGGCATTTTTTCAATATGTCCAATAAAGCGTTTAAAACCCGCATCGGCCCAGGGTTTTAAATATTGCACCGGGTTATCAACCATCATATGCAGTTCAAAGAAAATGTCTTTGGTAAATTGTTTGAAAAATTCCGGATCGGCAAAAGTGGAATTTTGGGCAAACTTTCCGTCAATCAGATCAATGTGAATTTCTTTGCTAAAAGAGGAGACAGCCGTAATTTTTTGGCTGATATTGCTTTGTTCCTTTTCTAAAATACCGGGTAAAAGTATATTCATAAAGGTCTAATTTCTCCAATTTTGGCGATTCTTCGGGAATATTTTCCTTCCATACTAAAAGGTGTTTGTAAAAATATATTAACCAGAGTTTTGGCTAGGCTAATATCGACAAAATCAGCCGGTAAAGCAAGAAAATTGACATTATCGTCGTGTCTGGTTTTACGTACCTGTTCTTCGTTAAAACCTAAACAACAGCGGATGAAACGTTTTTTATTGGCGACAATATCTACACCTACACCTGTTCCGCAGACCACGATTCCACGAGCATCATTACCGGCGACAATGTCAGCCATAACTTTTTCGGATGCAAGCCTCGCAAAATCTACATAATCGTCTTCTTTGTTATATACGAAAGCGCCTACGTTTTCTATTGGCAGTTTATTTTCTTTCCCCCAGATTAATAATTCTTCAGCCAATTTGAATCCTCGATGATCCGCGCCAATATAAATCTGCATACTACTTACCTACAATTATTATAGCATCAGTGGTATTGGAGTCTGTCAAGGTCGCGGAAGCACTTCCGATAGAGTAATTTTTAGACAAATCGGTTTTAAGCTGCTTGAGTAGTCCCGGTTCACTCTTTTTGACTTCAATTACCACATTGCTGTAATCAAACGTAGCGGCATTGCCGGTTCCGTTGACCGTATAGCCGAGAGTTTTTAAACTGGTGGCCATAGTGCCGGCTGCCCCTACCACTCCACTGCCGTTTAAAACGTTAATTGTTACTGCGGTTTTGGGATTTACGCTTGGAGTTGGCGTAGTTGAAGTTTTTTTAATTGATCCGGAAGGAGTTGCTGATGGAGTTTGGCTGGGTAGCTGAGTCGGTATTTGAGTAACAGTGGGCATAACTACTAGATGAGATGTTTTTTTCTGGTCTTTAGTTTGTAAAAAATAATTAGCAGCAAAGCCTATAGCTACGAGTAAAAGCAAGAAAACAATAACAAAGGCGATTAATTGGGGTTTACGCGTCGGTGTTTCGTCGATTGTAGCTGATCCGCCAAAAAAATTACCTTCGTCTTTCATATAGTAACGCTTATTCATTCTACCTGTTTTCCTACCTGTAGTGTAACATAACTTGTCCAGTTTGGAAATATAAAGTTTATCATTATAAAGTTTATCATTATAAAGTTTATCATATAAAGTTTATCATTATAAAGTTTATCATATAAAGTTTATCACCGTTAGATATAACTGCTCAAATTTGTTATAAATAATATAGATGAGATTTTTAACCTAGTGAGGAGCTGTCTAAATGAAAGATAAATTAATTAAATTACTATTATTAACTTATAGCGTTTTATTTTATTCGACTCTCATTTTAGTGAGTTTAGGTAATCTACAAAGCCTCAGAGATGTTTTATTAATTTTTCTTTTTTTACCGGTATTGTCTTTTTTATTGATTCAATTAATCAGGAAGCTTCCCCTAAAAATAAAACCTTCAATTTTAAAATTAGAAGCGGTATTTCTTTTATATAGCTTTGTTTTCACTTCCCTAATAATAGTTTTTAACTTGTTGCTTATTAGGAGTATTGGCGATTCTTTTTACGTATTGGTCTTTTTGCCTTTTGAGATATATGCTTGGACTCTAATTCTGCCAGGGTTTAAACGGGTATATCAGAGTTTTAAACAATTTAGAAAGGTAAATCAGAAGATTTTGCTTCTTCCCAGCCATGCCGGACAAAAAGAAAGCATACAAGAAGAACGTAAACGTCAATTTTTAAAGATCATCGGCAGTACCAGTCTCGGACTCTTTATTCTTTATATGTTAAATCCTAAGCCGGCAAGTGCTGCCTTTTTTGGCAGTATGCCCGGGCCTGGGACAATAAGCATAAAAGATTCAAGCGGAAATAAGATTGATCCGGCTATTCAACAGCCTCTTGACGGTTATTCAATCGCCAATTATTCCGATAGCGGCAGTTATCCTCATTATTATGGCTTTTTAAATAAAAATGGAGCTTGGTATGTGCTCAAGGATACCGGGGACGCAAATGGAACTTTTCTTTACGCAAATGGTACAAGCGGAACATATAATTGGGCTAACGTATCCTCTTTAACTTACGCTACATTTGACACAACTTTTTAAATACTACCAGAAGACCAGAGTCCGCCAGAATTCAGTGCCGGATTGGCGCATAACGTAGATATATTCAAGATTTGCACCGAATAGATCACTGGTGCTCATAGAGAACATTCTGTTTCCCTGTAAAACAGTGCCGTGGGCGTAAGGCGTGGTAGAACAAGGAACAATAATATTTTTGACCAGGTCGTAATACATTACACGTCCGGTTGCGTCTTTGGTGAAATATATTCTGTCCTTTCCGTTATATTCAAACATTGAGCCACCGGTATAAGTTTCGTTTAACGGGAACTGTGACAAGTAATCCCAATAATCATTAACTATATCGTATTTATCAATTTCGCTAGTGCCGCCTCCTCGCCAGGAATACATGTATTGAGCTCTATTAATATATGAGGTTCCAAAAAGCCGGATCAGATTTATTCCGCTGCCCAAAGTGGTGTTGGATATTGCGCGTGGTGTTACTCCCAGTACTGCGTATTGGCTGCAGCCGTCTACAACGTTGGCACCGTTGGCAGTAATGGTCAGAGTGTTAGCAGTACCGGTACCGCCAATGGCTGATTCATAACAAACGTTGGCCAGTAAGCCTGAAAGTAAACGGACTCTTTTAGCTGTGAGTGTATTAACCCCCCAGTTTTGCACAGGAATAAGCGTACCGATAGCTCCCATAACCGGTTGGACAAAATCAGCTGCGATAGTGCCGGCGGCAAGAGCAGCTGTCTGGGCGGTAGTATTTAGAGTCAAACCAGAGCCCGCACCGGTTAAAGCAGTAGTTGCAAGACCGGTTGTTGGAGTATAACCTGTGCCCACACTTAGAAGCATGACATTGGTCACCGCTCCGGCACCGGTAACCTTATAGATATTATTAAATCCGCTGCCGCCGGTCACAGCTACGATATCACCGGTTACATAACTTGCCCCAGCTGCTCCAATTGCTGTAGCAAATTGACCACCTCCTGTTGTTTGTCCCCAATTATCCATGATGGCATAGACAGTGGTAGAATCGGGATTAGTTTCTACAGCTCTTAAAGTATAAGGAGTTATAGTACCAGTTGTGCCGGTGACACCAAAAGTTATAGTGGTGGCAGTGTTGGAGGCAATCGGGATTTCATTTGGATAATTACCGCATCCACTGCCTGCCAGTAGTTTGACTTTTTTACCAGCCCATTGATTGGGTATCCAGTTTTTGTTGGCGTCAACTAACGTAGTTGAAGATCCGCCTGTGGCAATTCCCCAGGCAAACTGGTTAGAGACTTTATTCGTGCTTTCAGTACCGAAAGATTTGGGATCCATGATAACGTATTTGAAAGTACCACTTACAGGATTGACAGTAAATTGTCCGCCTAAGGCAGCGGTGGTATTGGTAACCATCAGACAATTGGCTGTATTACCGATGATTCTTCTGGCGTTGGTAACCGAAGTTAAGCCGTTTACTCCCACTTGAAGAATTTTACCGATGTGTTCATTAGGCTGCCAGTTTTTCGTAGTATCAATAAGAGTAGTGGCTCCTTCCGCGTAGCCAGCAATTATACCTGCAGTATTTAGAGGAGAAAGTGTCAGAGTTTGCGTTGGAGCACCATAGCCTGAACCGCCATTGATAAGGGCGACTGTTGTTGCAGCGCCGTTAGTTCCGGTAGCTGTTACAGCAATTAATGCTCCAGTACCGCCGCCGCCGGTTACGGTATAAACTGTTCCTATAACGGCAACATTAATGGTACAGCCGGTTCCTTGGGCAGCGTAAGGAACAGTTGTCGAAACATTTCCCAAATTGGTAGTAGTTAGTCCGTTTGCGACAGAATAACCGCTGCCATAAGCTACATATGTGTAGGCTGTGATTACACCGGTTGATACGGCAGACACTTTAATTATGCCGCCACTACCTCCGTTTATAGCCAATAAATCTCCTACTGTATATCCTGTACCTCCCGCACCTAGAGTAGTATTGGCAATAGGACCGGTGGTGCCGATGATACCACTGACATAACCTGTGCCTCCGGCAGTTGGAGTAGTGTTGATAGCAGTTATAGTACCAGTACCTGCTGAAGTGGTGACAGTACAATTTGAAGGTAAATTAAAAGTAAAGGTAGTTGCAGAGGGAACACCTACTACAGTTCTAAGTCCGTTGAAAAATGTTCCACCGCCTTGAGCAGTAGAGACATCGCAGCCGCCAATCATAACTAAGTCGCCAATCATAAGGTTATGGTTAATAGCTGTAGTTCCTATGGCGGTATCAGTGATTGTGTTATTGATAGTTAATCCTGAGGCGTTGGCATTTTTGGTGACTGAAATACCGGTAGCGACGTTTGTGCCATTGGCAGTGTAACCGGTAGTACCGGGAGTTTCAATAGCTACTCCATTGACCACTCCTCCGGCGAGGACACTGGTTACACGAATTATGCCGCCTGTGCCGCCTGACACAGTCAATAAATCATTTACATTGTAATTTGACCCGCCGCTATTACCGACAGCTACACTTAGGAGACAATTAGCCGGGGCAGCGGCGCTTTTGGCGACACTAGACATACCAATTGCCGGCTGCATGGGAATTAGTCCCGTGACGTTGATAGTGCAACCTGTGCCGTTGGCAGGTGAGTCAGTGGTAGCATAGTTACCAAGCGTATAGCCGGAACCGGGATTAATTACAGAAACTGATGTGACAGCGCCCGAATTTATAGTCAAAACTTTAACAGTACCGCCAGTCCCGGTAGCCAAGGTGAGAATGTCATTTACCTGATAGCTGCTGCCGCCGGCTGCGATTGACACTGTGTAGATACCCGTACCTACAGATTGGGCAGTAAAAGTTCTGGCGACACCGAAATCGAATTGTCTGCCGCAAGTCATCATATCGTTTTCTACACTGTAGGTATATAAGCCGCTATATGCATTTCCAATCATCCAGACTTTATCGGAGTCGCCAAGAACCTGATAGGTAGTTGTAGAATCAGGAAGTACATCCCAGTCTCTGCCGATAATGAAAGTATTAATGCTGTTACCGATTATTTGTCTAGTCTGTCCGGCTCCGGCGCCGCTGGTAAGACGAATCATCATATTGGCAAATTTATTAGGAGCCATACCAACAGCGCCGATGGTAATTGTGCAGCCTGTTCCACCCCCACCGGAAGTAGTCGATGAACCAGCTGAATATCCGGTTCCGGGCGTCACTAAAATGATAGCAGCTACAAGACCGCTGTTTACAGCTATTACTTTCACCGTAGCTCCGGTTCCACCGGTAGTTAAAGTTAAGATATCGCCAATAAGATAGGTACCGGTACCGCCGCTATTTACAGATACGGTTTGGACGCTGGTGGCTTGTCCTGCGTCAATTATAGTACGGTAATTATAAGGAGCAGATCCTACAGAAATTGCTCCTTGGGTTGAAGTTAGCGGTGTAACCACGACTCCATTGGTAGATATTCCACCTTCACATTCACCCACTGACTCAATCGTCCAATCAAAGTTGGTCATCGCGGTGAATAATAAGCTTTGCTGGGCTGATTTGTTGTACCAGACATCACTTAAAATATCGTAATACTGGATACCGTAGTTAGTAGTCGCACTTCCGGTTACGGACCACAAACCGCCGCTTTTAACTACAAATCTGGATGTATTATCGGGAGAAATTGCCCAATTGCTGTCTAATGTGATGATACTGCTTTCGATTTGATAGAAAGTGGCGTTACTGGCGGCAGCTACGCTTAAAGGCTGAGTGTGCCAGCTATGCAAAACAGAATAAGTAGTATCTGAAAAAGTGAGGGTAGTAGCGTTGTTATAAAGAATTCTGCGTAGCTGGTTTGGACCTGTACCCATAGTCAACCTAACTTGATAATCACGCCATTGATTCCATTTCCAGTTTTTTACAAGTCCCAATGTTGAAGTATCAGCGATGGTTGCCGGCGGACCTGCAGTATATGTTCCGACTGGACCTTGGTCGGCTACCACAGCATCGCTGCATGCCATAATGGATCTCTCCTGTCCCGCGCCTTTTCCGGAGGTAATGAGAATTTTGTAACCTACAAGAGATGGGCCGTCAAGACCGGCCAGTTGCAAGGTGTTAGTACCGAGACCAGGTCCAATGGCTTTACCAAAATATCCGTGTACAGGATTATAAACCATAGCAGTTGCCGCAGAGTTGGCTACGGGGATAGCTAATGAATGCCAGGAGTCAGTCCAGGTATCATATCTATAGAGAAGAGTGGAGACGTTGTAATAGGCATAACGTGGGGTACCGCCAGTATAATAATTATTAAAATCTCCGACACAGACTGATGTGGCTGAAGCTGCTGTAGGTGCAAATCTCATCCACTCCCAGACTGGGAGATCGACCATTGGTTTTAAATTACTGCTAAAAGCCATAAAAATTTATTATTTCCAAATCATGTTGGGTCTAATACCATTAGCGTAGGCATTTCTGGCGGTATCAATCATTGAAAAACGGCTGTCAATACCTGTTCCGGCGGTGCTTGCTTGGGGACCATATTGGATTGTCACGTTGCCCACGTTAACGCTGCTGGCAACAGCAGTTGAATTAACGGCGTTGGAGGATCCGCTGAGAGTCATTGCGCCGCTGACAGGAATAGTGCCAGCGGCTTCAGTTGGCGTACCGTTGCTATTTCCTACAGCTTCCATGACTACTTTCTGTCTCTGTTTGGCGTCAATTGTAGCACTGGATTCCAGAAGTTTGACAATTTTACGAAGTAATATTACTCCTTCGTCTTGAGCCGGATTGATAATGGTTCCTGAACTGTTAGTTACTTTTGTTTGTTCAAAAAAAGACATAATTTTTTAACCCCTTTATATAATATACCAACCAGAACCGTTTGAGACAATTTGTAAGGCTGAGTATTGAAATCCGATCGCCCTCTCCTC
>DATKGO010000030.1:0-17927 GCA_035510695.1 Patescibacteria group bacterium
GAAAGGATTATATCAAAGTTATGTATTTTTTTTCGGTGGGAGAGTTCCAGAGATTGTAGTATATGGCACAGTTATTGACGATGGTATAGTTGCTGTTGCTGCATTCACAGATGAAGTTGCTGAAGTAGTCGGAACTGCTGCACCCATTGATGATCCTTTTGGTGTTAATGGAAGTGATGCTCCACTAGCTCGTGCTCCCAAACTTGCAAACATTGGACTGACAGGTACTTGTGCCCTATGGGAAGTATCATTTGTCGTGGGATGAAGTACTGGAAGTGCTGAAAATAATCTCGTTGAGTCAGCCGTATAAACTATACCAAGATTGTCTAATCTGATTTGTATATTTGCTTTTGTTGTCAAAGATGAAGCTGCTGTTCCATCTATAAGAGGCTGAACAAGTTTCAAATATGAGTTCTCAAACTCTTTGAAAAACACGTTACAGTCAATATAAATTTCTTGTTTAGTCGTATCGATAGACATTTGTCTATTCGTCCCCTTCTCAACAAATATTCCTGGTTTCGCAACAAAAGTGTGAGCAATTCCATTACGCATTAATTGTCTGAATAGTCTACCGAGACCTGTATACTCAACATATTGCTTAGAAAAGTAATTATCCCAATAATTCAGAAAGTAATCATTTCCAGAGTTCGGATTAAATGAGTCAGTATTCGGCATCAATAATTGACCAAGGAGTTCAATTCCTGCTAAAACTGTAGCCACCATTGGATAGCCAACGCCACCGAAGGATTGACCCGCAGGCACACTAACCTTGGACATACTTTCCAAATCGCCAAATAAGTATCCTTCAACAAATTGCTTTAGAAAGTCATCGATACTCATAATTCGCACATTATAACAAAAGATAAATGAAAGTAGTAATTACTGAAATATGGGAACATAAAAATCAACATTTTTAGCGTAATAGTTCTAACGTCGTTCACGTCCCTCCGATGTTTAGCTTAAGAGATACCAGTTCCCCATATATTCAATCAAAACAGCCTGTAAGGTAGCCTATTTAACTAGCATTTCAAAAAATGTCACTGGCCACTGGCAGCGTAATCCTTAAAGTTACAATTTCAAGAGATAAATTTATGCGGCCGTAGGAGGATTATTGTCATCATTATCACCTGACTTAATTCTCTCAAGATATTCATCATACACAATACTTTCTCCTAAATGCTTTATTTTTCTTAGCCTTTCCAATTCTGTTATATCGTGCATTGCTTTTCCTGCATCCGCTTTTGTAATGTTAGCATTTGCAGATAGAGTTTCTCCACGTTTGACATCGAGTTCTGTTACGCCTTCTATATGATTATCATATCCATGTAATATTTCTAAGTTAGGCGGTGGTTGAGAGTTCGGTTTATTATGTTTATTTAAAGACAAAATTTTTCCAAAAAATGTTTCTCCCTTACTATCCATGAGTAATAGGTTACAACTTACTTCTGCATATGTCAAAAAATTTACTTTTTTGCAGTTCTTCAGCTTGAAATTTATAAAAAACATGGAGTATGATGGTCAAATATTTTCGTTTAATTAAAATAAATTATGAAAGATCAACAGCCTGGAAGAGAAAATGAAGCCTTACTCAGCGGAGCAGCAAAAGCTCTAGAAGGGCTTTATCAAGGAATTCATCTCGGTAGAACTGCAGATTTATCGAGAGAGGAAATTGCATTTATACGTAGTAGTGTTGAGCATAGATGGAAAAGTATACATAGATTATATCTTCAGTTTGACCCACAATTTAGTGAAATTCAACAGATGTTTAGCTTTATAGATGAATCAATTGAAAGAGACAACGAAAGAAGAATCATTTTGATGATGGTTGGTAATGAATTTAGTAATGTCAATGACCAGCTAGCGGCAGCTTTCTTGGGAGATATTTTATATAGTAGGACGTTTAATAGAGGTATTAATGCAATTCATGATGCTTCAAGCGCTGATGCAGTATGGAAAGAGCGCGATGCTATACAAACGGAATTAGGATTATCAGGAGATTGGACTGGAAAACAAGCGGAAGAGGTGACCTTTCAAAACGTAGCCAGAGGTATATTACTTGGTAAGGTACGTCTTACAGCTCCCAAACCGCAGCCGTAATAAGTCCGCCTTTACATTTTTTCTTCAAATGGTATAAGCTGGAAATATAGAATTTATGGATGATCATTGGGTACAAGCAAGAATAGAAAATGATGAAAAGAAGATAATTACTGTTTTATTTATCTTAGGTCTGTTCATAATTTTTTTAATTGCTGACGTTATATATCTTAATTTCAATGTTTTTAAGGCTACAAAAAATCAGTCTCAACCTTTAAACAGTAATTCGGTATTTACCACCATTCCGACTTTGGTTGTTAGCAGCGCTCCAACCGTTGCTGCACTTTTGAGTTCAACGCCCCCGGCTAGTTCGTCGGTTATTCAGTCCCCAACCTCTGTAATAGTGACTCAGGCTGTAACGCCGACTATTAAGGTTACTCCAACTATTGCGCCACCGGCAGCATCGATCAAAGATTATTATATTCCCATGGGCACCGGTTCAGTGCAGTCGGGCGATTGGTCAGACGTACCGGGAGCAGCCGCGACAATTGATTTTGGTCAATATTCCAACGTAAAGCAAATTCTTTTTGAAGCATCAATTTATATCCCTTCAGCTAATGAAACAGCTTCGGTAAGACTATATAATGAGACCGATAATCATCCGGTTTGGTATTCAAATATGACTACAAGCGGTTCGGCAACCAATTATCTTGTTTCTCAGCCGATTACTTATGATTCAGGAGCTAAACTTTATCAAGTTCAAATGCTGACACAGCTGCAGTATACGGCAAACCTCGTCCAAAGCAGAATTCATGTGATTTTAAAATAAAAGGGAACTTTAAAGGTTGTAATTTAACGAACTGGGATTTGGTGCATTTTCGGCGGTCTCTTTAGCCAGATAACAGAAAAATAACTTTGTCCATAAATATTTAGCGCTTTAAACGGATTCATTCTCCATCTTCTCGGAGAAGTAAAAACCTTAAGATCCTTGGTAAAAGAGACCTTTCCATATTTTTTGGCTCGCAGTCCCAGTTCCACATCACCGCTTAGTTCGTAAAGAGTATTTAATCCGTTTATTTTCATAAAGATGTCTTTGCGTATAGCAAAATTGGGACCGCTCAAATGAGGTTTTCCGGAGGCGAAATTAAACTGCAGAAATAATCTGTAGAGCATTTCGGAAAGAGTTTTAATAGTTGTAGAGCGCATATTAAGTGTAATTGATCCGGTTACTGCCACTACGTCCGGATCTTGGAAAATTATGGCCATAGTTTCAAGCCAATTATGCGTAACTATGGTATCCGCATCTGTGACCGCAATAATCTCTCCTGAAGCGGCTTTCATGCCGGTATTAAGTGTGAAAATATAGCCTTCTTGTGTTTCGGTTATAATTTTCGCACCCTGTTTTTCGGCTATTGAGACTGTTTTATCGGTCGAATTATTATTGGCGAGGATTATTTCAAATTTATCTTTGGGGTAGGATTGGTTTTTTATGGCATCGAGGCAATGCAAAATCATTTTTTCTTCATTGAAGGCAGGAATAATTATGGAAATAAAAGGAAGCGCTTTTTTCATAATAATTATATCTTACTCTAATTTTTTAAGACTTACATCATAAAGCTAATGCTTTTTGTGATTATAGCACAAAAATTCGGGTTCAATTTGACTCATCTTTTAAAACATGACAAACTAGGAGTGAATCTTATTATGCCGAAGAGAGATTACGTTTCACATTACGAAAATTTAAAAGACAAATGGACAGATAAGGAGCAGAGCCTACATAAAAGATTGTGGCAAAAACATAAAGAAGCTTTGACCTGGTTTCTCCACCAATCAAAAAATGTTACTGTTGGTTCTGCCGGCAGTTTGCTGCTTTTTATGGGTTCTCCTGCACTTCAAATACCGGTTACACAAGCAGTACAAATAAATCAGCCAAGTTTGGATAATAATCAATCTCAAGCTAATCAAAGCCAATTTACTTCCATGGACAAAACTACGTTTCTGATTTCCGATCTATATAATAAATTACCTAAAGACGTAGTCCCGCTTACTACCGAGCAGGAAGACCGCATAGCCGCAATTTTGTCAGTACGTTTTGGAATTGTGGTGAAAGCGGAACTGGACGGTAAACGATTGAACAGAAGTTACGGTTTGATTGGCGAGGAACAGCATTTAGCACGTTTCCCCGGAGACAGCATGGATACTCATTTTACATCCGATGATGATGCCAAGAATTATTGGTCTTCGGGCATGGCGCCGGGTTTAGGTGCTTGGGGATACTTCGCATCTTCATCTGCTACTTTAACGCCGGAAGATATATTGCGGGAAAAATATTATATCGCGGTTCCGACATTTTTAAGCCCGGGTTATGATTCAGATGTGGCCGGCTATAATGCCTTTTACAAATATAGGAAAATGCTGGTAGTCAATCCGCAGAACGGAAAGGCAATCGTGGCCGATGTGGCAGATTCGGGACCGGCGGAATGGACGGGAAAACATTTGGGCGGTTCGCCTGAGGTTATGGTATATTTAAATCGTCAGGACGGTTCGGAAAAGGGTCCGGTACTGTATTTCTTTATTGATGATCCGAATGATCAGGTACCGTTGGGACCGATTGACGTGAAGTAATATGAAAAGACAATTTTATTCACATCTGGTTACATTTGAACAAATTCGAATTGAAATGTCCGGTTTGGATTTGACGGAGAAAGAGCAAAAAGAACTGCTTGAGATAGCGGGAAAACAATTACATTATGTGATGTTGAATGAGGCTTTATCGAGAATTCACGGTGAAGATAAAAAGCAATTTCTACAGCATTTATCAAATGAAAAACATGAAGAAGCCTGGCTTGTTTTGCGTACTCACGCTAAAGACGTGGAAAAACATTTACTCCACGCCGCTCATAATCTATATGAAGAGCTGAGGGAAGATATTAGGGAACTGAAGAGACAGAAGCCCGAATAAATTTTTAATTTATAATTTCTAATTTTTAATGAAATCTAAATGTTTTGATTTTTAAACATTTAATCATTTAAAATTGATTGAAAATTGAAAATTGAAAATTGAGAATTGAAAATTTTCACCATGTTTGCCTTTTTGAAAAATCTTCTTATCATTGTGTTTTTGCTAGGATTAGTAGTTTTTGCAACTTTTTATTCGGATTCGATTAAATCTTTTGTTTTTAAGCAATTGCAGTCTTCCGGCGCGAAAGTATTAGGCGCAAGTACGAATGGTATACCCAATAGTAGTTTGTCTAAAGAAGTAAATAAGGAAGTAAATTCAACAGCTGTATCGGTAAGGAATCAGGTAATGCAGATAAAAATTGGCGATATTGTGAATTCCTTCAGTCAGACACAGAAAATCGTTCATGACGTGTCGGGTCTGCAAAGTACGGTAAGAGCCGAACTTCAAAAACTGTCGAAATAGAAAATTGTTAAATTGTTTGCTGCAAATTCGCAATTATGGGTTGGAAAATGTACAATTGTTTTGATGTCATTGTTGCCATCCTGATCCAGTTGTCATTCCGGGCTTGACCCGGAATCCAGTGAACAAGGACGTGGATTCCTGCTTTCGCAGGAATGACAGATTAAAGATGCTGAAATGAATTCAGCATGACAAGATTAATTTATGGAAGATTTACGGACTCGCTACGAAAAATTATTAAATAAAATCCAGCCGGATGAGAAACGAAAACAAATCCGTTTAATTGTAGCGGAAAGTGAAAAACCAAATTTTTGGCAGGATCACCAGAAAGCCAGCCAGAAAATGAAAGAAATGTCCCGTTTACAAAAAGAAGTGGAAGAAATAGAACTTTTGGAACTTTGGATCAATGAAGGCGAGGGAAAAGAAGCCGGTGAGTTATTAGATAAATTGGAAACTTTGCTTTATCTTTCAGGGCCTTATGATGAGTCCGGTGCGATTGTTTCAATTCATTCCGGGCAAGGCGGAACTGAAGCAATGGATTGGACGGAAATGCTTTTTCGTATGTATACACGATTTTTTGAGAAGCATGGATGGAAGTCCGAAATCATCGACCAAACTATGGGTGAAGAAGCCGGAATTAAAAGTGTTACTCTTTCGGTGAGCGGAGCCTATGTTTACGGTTATCTGAAACATGAAGCCGGAACACATCGGCTGGTCCGACAATCTCCTTTTAATGCCGATAATTTACGGCAAACGTCATTTGCTTTGGTTGAAGTATTACCACAGATTGAACAGAATAATGAGATTAATATCAAAGACGATGATATAGAATTTGAAGCTTTCAGATCAGGCGGCCATGGCGGCCAAAATGTAAATAAAGTTTCTACTGCGGTTCGGATTAAACATATTCCTACAGGGATTGTGGTTACAGCTCAAACCGAAAGGTATCAGGGACAGAATCGGGAAAACGCGATGAAATTACTGCGAGCCAAATTGTGGCAGATTCAGGAAGACGAGCGCCGAAGAGAGGAAGCTAAATTAAAAGGCGGATATAAAACGCCGGGATGGGGCAACCAAATCCGTTCATATGTTTTACATCCTTATCATATGGTAAAAGATTTGCGTACCAATGTAGAGACTTCAAATACAGAGGCTGTTTTAGATGGAGATTTGGATCAATTTATCGAAGAAGAGCTGCGACAATTAAGTTAATCGTTGGGTTGTCAAATTGTTGTAAATGTGCTTAACTATAAAGAGAGTGTGATTTATGGAAAAGAGGCACGCTGAAAATAAAATAGAGCAACCGGGAGAGCCGACACTCATGCATGATTTCAAAGGCGAAAAAAAACAGCCTTTTATAACTATGAAAGTTGGAATTATATTTTTAATTGTTATTCTATTGGGAATTGGAACAGGTTATTTCTTGTCAGGCGGCAGCAGCGCAAAAACTGTCAGCAGTACTGATTCCATAAGTAAAAGCCAGCTTCAATCCGGTCAGACATACGGCGTGAGTGATACCAAGTCTTATCCCGATACTGCGGAGGGCACCTTGCAGACAGGCGGTATTAACGGCGAAGGTCAATATCATCTAGTCCGTCCGGGCGGCGACAGTCAAAACGTCTATATGACTTCTTCCACAGTTGATCTTTCATTATTTGTGGGTAAAAAAATAAAAGTTTGGGGCGCAACTCAAGCAGCTCAATATGCCGGTTGGTTAATGGATGTAGGAAAAGTACAAGTTGAATGATGATCACTCTTGAAAATGTTACAAAAACATTCGGTACAGGCGCAATAGCTCTTTCAGATATAAACCTAAAAATTGACAAGGGAGAGTTTGTATTTCTTATCGGGCCTTCAGGTTCCGGAAAGACGACATTTTTGCGTTTACTTACGCGTGAAATGCTGCCAAATGCAGGTAGCATTGTCGTTAATGATGTAGATCTAGTTAAGCTTCCCAATAATAAAGTTCCGGAGTTGCGGCGGAAAATCGGTGTGGTGTTTCAGGATTTAAAGATGCTGATGGACAGAACGATTTTGGAAAACATTAGTCTTCCTTTGGAGATGGTAAACATGGATCAAAAAGATGCTCAGGTTCGCATTGATGAGATATTGGAGCAAGTGGGGATTATGGATCAAAAAGACAAATTTCCGATTCAGCTTTCCGGCGGAGAACTGCAGCGTGCGGCAATTGCCCGGGCTTTAGTTTTTTCACCGGAAATATTATTGGCTGATGAACCGACAGGTAATTTGGATCCGACAACCAGCTGGGAAATTGTCAAATTATTGCAGGATATAAATAAAGCCGGAACCACGGTGGTTATGGCAACTCATAATGCCGATATCGTGAATAGTTTATTGAAAAGAACCATTGCTTTGGAAAAAGGAAAAATCGTGAAGGATACTAAAAAAAGCACCAAGGCTCAAGCTCCAAAATCCAATAAATGATCAATGTTTAAATTTTAAAACAATTGATTATTAAAAATTTGAAGTTTGACTGAAATTTGGAATTTAATTACTATGGCTAAAACATTTCGAACCAGTTGGAATCATATTCGGCGTTCGCCTTATCAATCTTTTGCGGCTATTTTTATCATGTTGCAGACTTTTTTCGTGATCACACTTTTTGCGTTTATTTTCGTCGGTTCGGCGAGAATTATTAACTATTTTGAATCTCAGCCGAAAGTAACTATTTTTTTCAAAGATACGGCGAAGCAATCGGATATTGACGCTTTGGAGTCGCAATTAAAAGCCACCGGAAAAGTATCCAATATGCGTTTTGTTTCAAAGGAAGAAGCCTTTAAAACTTACCAACAATGGAATAAAGATCAGCCGATTTTGCTTGATTTAGTCACTGCCGATGTCTTACCTGCTTCTTTGGAAATTGCCACGACTAATATTGATGATCTTTCCAGCATTGCTCAATTGGTGAACGCTTCTCCGATTAAGGATAATGTGACGTATCCGAAAGATGTTATTACTAATTTGGTTTCTTGGACCAATGCCTTACGAAAAATCGGTATAGTTGTAATTGCTTTTCTTACCTTGGACGCAATTTTTTTGATGATGATTATTATCGGCATCAAGGTCTCTCACAAGCGTCAGGAAATAGAAATTATGCGCTTATTAAGTGCGACAAATGGTTATATTCGCTGGCCGTTTTTGGTTGAAGGCGTGAGCTACGGCGTAATTGGCGCGGTTATCGGTTTCATAACAGCGACGAGTATTTTACTTTATGCTTCACCGTTTCTGGCCTCGTATTTGGGAGATGCCTCATTAATCCCAACCCAGCCTGAATTTCTACTTCTCCTTTTCGCCGGAGAATTATTTGTGGCTGTGCTTCTTGGCTGTCTGTCTAGTTTCCTGGCAGTCTTACGGTATTTGAAGTAAAAAATTGTTAAATTGTTTCATTGCTAAATTGTTAATCCCCCTCCAACAATTTAATAATTTAACAATATAACAATAATTATCCATATGAAAAAATTTATTACTATATTCTCTCTATTTTTAATTGTTTTTTTTGTACCTATTGCAGCTTTGGCCGATGATACTCCGACGCCTTCACCTACCACTGATCCTAATTCTCAAACCAGCAGCATAGGAGATTGTTCTGATAATCATATTAGCGTGGCTGACTGTCCGGGTTTTTTACAAGGTAAGGTAGATCAGCTGCATGGTCAGGAAACCACTCTTACCCAAACTATAGCGGTTATGACAAACCAAATTAATCTTACACAAGCTCGTATTGAAGCGACACAAGAACAGCTTACAGAACTGGAAGCAAATATTCAAACCGCGACGACAAAAATTACTACACTTAATGCTTCCCTTGAAACAATCACCCAAGTTTTATTGAAACGAATCGTCGCAACTTATGAGACTAATAATTTGGAACAAACCCAGGCAGTTCTCGCTTCAACAAATTTGAATGATTTGGTGGAAAGGTCAAGCTATCTAAAAATTGTTCAGGCGCACGATAAAAAATTGATTTATGATACTCAACAGGCTCAAACGGATTATGCCAATCAAAAGGGAATTTTTGAAGCGCAGAAATTGAAAGCAGAGCAGTTGAAGCAATCACTCCAGACGTATTCGGATCAGCTGGCTCAACAGCAGCAGCAGAAACAAGCGTTACTTACCCAGACTCAGGGAGACGAATCGACCTACGAGAGCTTACTGTCCGAAGCGAAGGCGCAATTGGCAGGATTTTCCAACTTCGTAAATAGTCAAGGTGGTGCAACTATTTTAAGCGGTCAAACGGTTTGTGATGGCTGGGGATGCTATTATAATCAGCGTGATTCACAATGGGGAAATGTTGCTCTTAACAATACGGAATATTCTATTGCCAGTGACGGTTGTTTATTAACTTCAATGGCAATGGTTTACACACATTATGGACACAGGAGCGTTACTCCGCTTACTATTAATTCCAATCCAAGTAATTTTGCCGCTTATGAGCCGGCCTATCTTTTGAAAACAATTGTGGCCGATGGAGCCACATCTAATCGTATTTCAAGTGAAATTGACAGCGTATTGTCAGGCGGAGATCCGGTAATTGTGGGCATTAGTTATGACGGCGGTCCATATCCGGATCATTTTGTGGTTCTTATTAGTGGTTCAAACGGAAGTTATACGATGAATGATCCCTTTGTGGCGAATGGTCATGAAATTGCGTTTACGGATCATTATTCCGTAGGCAGCATCCGCGAAATCGATAGAGTAAGCATGTAACTTTCTCCCTTGCAATTAATATCATTTCATTGGACAATAATCTTAATATTGTCTGAAATGAACATGAAATTTAAGTCGAATCTTGTCATCCTGAACTTGATTCAGGATCTCCTTTTTTTATTTGTATTTTTGTTTATTTCTCAGCAAGCTTTTGCAGCTAGAAGTATTTCTATTTCTTCAGATAAAACGGCGTTAGACGGAGATGAATAAATGAATCTGAACGTATCTATGTCAGGATTTACTTCGGGTGAAACTATTTATATAAAGGGAGCTTTTTACCAAGACGGAACAAGTAATTATTTTGGCCTTACACAAAATGGAAATGATTGGATTAAAAATAGTGTAACTACGACGGGACAAAGACAATTACAAATTGGGGATTGGGATGGTTTATTAAGTGTGAAAGCAGATTTTTCCGACAGTGGTTACAAAGGAGAAGGGATTTATAAATTTAAAGTAGGATTTTATTATTTAACCAGTGGTGGAAATCTTTCAGCAGTGAATTGGTCGACCAATATTTTAGATATTTCATTATATGAACCAACGCCGACAGATACTCCGACTCCGACTTTAACTCCAACCGATGTCCCGACTCCTACGCGTACGCCGACGCCAACGAAAGTTCCGACTGCAACTCCAACCAACAAGCCAACTTCTACTTTAACCCCGACCAATAAACCGACAATTACGCCAACGAGTAAACCGACTCCGACAAAAAATCCAACGCCGATAAAAATTTCTGTAACTGTTTCTTTGTCAATGAGCGCCAGCATGTCGGGGATTTTGGGTATCGCTACCGCGAGCGGACAAAACATTAAACCAAAATCTTCTTCACTGAAAATTAAAGAAAATGTTATATTGGCATCGGATAATAAGCAATCGTCGTCGAATAATTTTGGGTGGATTGTAGCCGTGGGAATTGGAATTTTAATGCTGGGGAGTGCTATACTGTTGATCTATCGACGACGAAACGCGAACAATGATTTATGATTTAGGATTTATGATATGAAAACAGTTATTACTAATAGCGCTGAGGAGACGCAAAAATTAGGTGAAGAGTTGGCTAAAAGTTTGAACGGATCGGCAGTTATTACTTTGCAGGGTGATTTGGGCGCGGGAAAAACGACATTTGTGCAAGGATTTGGGTGCGGATTAGAATTGTCGCAAAAGATAATCTCGCCGACGTTTTTGATTATTAAAAAATACGATATAGCGGACAATAAACAAAAAACAAAAAACAAAAGTTTTTATCACGTCGACTTATATAGATTGAATTCCGAGCATGACGTTGAAGGAACAGGCTTATTGGATATTTTGCAAGAGAAGGATAGCATTGTGGTTATCGAGTGGCCGGAGAAATTGGGGAAATTTTTGCCAAAGAATAGAATTGAGATAAAATTTGAGTATGCGGGAGAGAAGAAAAGGAAGATAACGTTTAATAATTTACAAAATACCAACTGATTGTTATATTGTTAAATTATTAAATTGTTATAACAATATAGCAATACAACAATTTAACAATTAATATACTCAATTATAAATATATGCAAAACGAGATTAACCAAGCTGTTAAAGTATTGAACCAAGGTGGGATTGTCATTTTTCCCACCGATACGGCTTTTGGAATTGGCTGCAAGGTTAGTGATGAAGCGGCAGTTAAACGGTTATTTACGATTCGTAAACGTCCGTTGGAGAAAGCGGTGCCGGTTTTAGTTTCTTCAATTGAAATGGCGGAGAAATATGTTGACGTTATTTCAGATGATGTTAGAGAAAAATTGATTAAACCATATTGGCCGGGAGCATTGACTATAGTTTTGCCGCTAAAAAAAGGCAGTTTGCCAAATGTTGTGGTTGGTGAAGGAGATAGTGTAGGTTTGCGAATGTCAAATCAGCCAATCGCACTTGAAATTATTGGAGGAGTGGGTGAAGGCATAACCGGACCGTCGGCAAATTTCAGCGGGAAACCGACGCCGTATTCATTTGAAGAAATGGATAAGGAATTATTGAAATTGGTGGATTATGTAGTCCCGGGCGAAATCAAATTAAAACAAGCATCAACTGTGATTGATTGTACAATTGAGCCATGGAGGATTTTGAGACAAGGAGCGGTGGAAATTACGTTGTCATCCTGAACTTGATTCAGGATCTTCTAGGAAAGATTCCCGCTTTCGCGGGAATGACAGATTGATGCTGAAATTAATTCAGCATGACAAAAATACTCGCAATGAGGGAATATATGAAAGAACAAAATATTATTACCATTGATACGACAAGTAACGAGATTATTAAGGTTGGATTGAAAATTGATGGAAAAGAGGATTTGCTGTCTGAATCTCATGATAAGAAAAAAGCGCAGATTGTCTTGCCCTTGATTGAAAAATTGTTAGAAAGTCACCAGTTACAACTTGCGGATATTTCCGGAATTGAAGTAAATTTAGGTCCGGGTTCGTTTACCGGAGTGCGCGTGGGCGTAGCTATTGCCAATACGCTGGGATACATTTTGCGAGTGCCAATTAACGGATTGGCGGTGGGTAAATTAGTCGAGCCTGTTTATTCTTGAAGTTCTGGACAAGCAGATAATTTCCATGTTATGCTGAGTTTATGCCAAAGCTTTTGAAATTTCTGCGCCATTTATTCATTCCTCATGAATCTAATAATCATCGGGCGAAAGTACTTCATCATAAATCGCTTTTTATATTAATACTTTTTTTCATTGTTGGCGGTTTAATATTAACTCCCATTAAACATAATTATCAAAACGTTTTGGGAATATCGGCAGATATTTCAGTTAATGACTTATTAAACTTGACGAATCTTCAGAGAGAAAAAAACGGTTTGCAGCCACTGGTTTTAAATCCGGAGTTAACCAATGCAGCCCAAGCCAAGGCGCAAAATATGTTTCAAGAGGATTATTGGGCGCATTTTGCGCCTGACGGTACTTCTCCCTGGACTTTTATTAAAAATGCCGGTTATGATTATGTTTACGCGGGAGAAAATTTGGCTCGCGGCTACACTACCGCACCGGACGTAGTTAATGCCTGGATGGCTAGCCCGGGACATAAGGCCAACATTCTATCTCCGAATTATAAAGATATAGGTTTTGCGGTCATGGCAGGAAATTTAACCGGTGAAGATACGGTATTAGTCGTACAAGAATTTGGCAGCGAAAATAGTCAAGATGAAGTAGCTTCGGTGGGCAGTGCACCAGCTGTAACCAATATTCCGCCCGCGAATATCAGTCCAACTAAGGCTTACACGGTAAGCCAAAAAACTCTCCAGACAAGTCCGGAAGTAGCCGCAGCCGCCTCAAAACCTTTGATAAATAGTAATTCCTTTTCGAAAGAGATTGCGGTTTTGGTCATTATTATTTTACTTGTGGCTTTAATTTTAGATATTTTGATTATGCAGCGTAGGAAAATTTTCAGATTGGTGGCTCATAATGTTGACCATGTCATTTTTTTGGTAATGATATTGCTTATAATTTTGTTTATTATTGGAAGGGGGATTATACTTTAATGCAGCCACACGTCAGTCAACATATAAATTATTATTTATCAATGCTGTTTTTACAGGTAGCAGGTTTTTTTATCGTGATGGCAGCTTCGTCAAATATCCCTTTACAAATGGAACTTGTAACATTAAACAGCGGTATTTATGTTTTATGGGCGTCATTACATCAGTACATGCATCATGATTTACACCCAAAAGTTGTATTAGAATATATATTGGTCGGATTTTTAGGTGTCAGCATTACGTTTTTCATGCTTCGAATGCAGATGTAGGAATTGCTAAATGTAAGTTCCTTTTCCCAGTCTTCCCAAATAATAGTCCCGGATTGCTTGTTTTTGATATGGTCTACCAGTAAAGAGAAGACGTAAGCTTTGGCGAAGTAAAGCAAACTTTGTTTTAAATGGCGCATAGGTCATTCCAAACAGCATTTGGTTACGCGTAAGATAATAATCATGTAGCTTATTCCCCGCACCGCCGGAAGACGATGCGTTGATATGAACCAGAACAGCTGTTGGGACATAATAAATAGCATATCCGGCTTTTTCGATTCTTTGGTTTAAGTCGGCGTCTTCGTAATAGAGAAAGTAGCGTTCATCAAAGAGACCAACTTTTTCTAAAACTTCACGTTTAAATAGCATGCAGCATCCGCTTGCGAAATCGGTTTTTTCGATTTTGTCATATTGTCCATGATCTACTTCGTCAACCCCGCGATGCAGACTTATGACATTATTCCAATCCATATATCCTCCGGCAAACCAAAACACTTTCCCGAGCTCTTCTTGAGTATATCTGTCTTTATGAAATTCATGTCCCTTGGCGAAATATATTTTAGGTGTAGTGACCCCAATTTTTGGATCAGAGTCTAATACTTCAAGAAGATTTTTAATCATGTTTGGATCCATAATTGTGTCATTATTGACAATCATTATATAATCCGCATGTCTCTTTAAAGCTTCCTTTATACCGGCATTATAACCGCCTACAAAACCAGTATTTTTATCCAATCGGATGAGTGTAATTGTCTCTTTTTTTTCGTTTTCAGATAAAGAAAAAGGATTTGTTGAGTTATTATCGACAATAATAATATCGACTGAAAATCCCGATGTGTGAATTTTTTCAAAAGATTTCAATAAATTTTTTGTGTCGTACTCCGTGTTATAATTTACCGTTACAACAAAAACTTTTTTCATAGTTTGATTAATCTAAAGACTAAATGTATTTAGCTAAATTTTTCTTTCTCATATTTTCGATTTGCCAGAAAATAATATTGGTTAACCATTTGGGATATTTATCCATATAATGTTTTTGATAAAAAATTTTCATTGAATCAAAACGTGCATTTTGCGACGCAATTTTTCTTTCTTTTTGTGCAGTGGTAATATCTTGTGACTCTTTTCTAATTCCCATGCTCGTTCCCTTTAAATGTATAATTGATACTTCGGGAACATAGAAGATTTTCATTCCTGCCTGTTTTATTCGGTAGCAAAAATCAATATCTTCTCCATAGAGGAAGAAATCCTTATCCCACCAGCCAACTTTTTCACCGGTAGTTTTGGGCATAATCATAAAAGCTCCGGCTAGGGCATCAATTTCATGGGGAGTTTCCATGTCTTCGACATAAGTCATGCTATAATCGGCAAATAATTTAATTTTTGGAAAAAGTTTCTCCAGTCCGGAAAAATGACAAATTGAATTCCAAGGTGTCGGAAATCCGCGATGCGTAGCATCATCGATTTCGCCATTTCTAAGTAAAAGTTTGCAGGTAGCGGCTCCACATGTTGGATGAGTTTTTAGGAAATTGATCATATAGGGGAAGACTTTTTCATTGACAATCGTGTCACTGTTTAAAAATAATATGTATTCTCCGTCAATATGGTCTAATCCAAGATTATTTCCTCTACTAAAACCAACATTTTCGGAATTCAAGATTACATGAAATTTTTTAAACTTAGTTTTTTTTGAATATTCTTTGATTGCATCTTGTGAACCATCAGTTGAATTATTATCAACCAAAGCAATCTCATATGTACCATCGGCAATTTCCTTGGGATAGCTTTTCTCGATTGATTCAATTGCTTGTAGTGTAATTTGTTTGGTGTTGAGATTTAGCATTACTATTGAAAGTAATGTCTTGGAATTTTTCATAAATAATTTATGTAATTGCTTTTAATGCTTGAGTATAAGTATCGATTAAATATGTGTTATGTAAAAATTTGCCAACTATTTTTAACAAATAAGCTTTTATAAATAATAACAATTTTATATAGTTATATTCAAAAGAAGATTTATGTTTTTTATAAAAGTAAGGAAGATTTTTATAGATATTTACAATGGCAAAAGCTCTGTTCGTACTACCTTGATCTTTATGCCGGATAGTAATGTCCGGAAAGAAAATACATTTTAATCCAAGCAGATGTATTCTAAAACATAGTTCCATATCCTCAGTATACATAAAAATATGCTCATCAAATTTGCCTACTTTCTCAAAAACGTCCTTTTTTATCATCAATAGCGCTCCCTTTAGCCAATCCACTTCCTGAATGGTTTGGGGGTTCTTATCCACAACGCCCAGCCTTTGTAAGCCCAGTAAATATAGTGTCACACTAAATAAGGAATAGAATTTACCCGCAGTTGATTGTTCTGTCCCGTTAATATTAAGTAGTTTTCCACCCAGTGCTCCGATTTTAGTATGCTCTTGTAAGTAAATCAGCATTTTACTGATGCCTTTGTCTTCAACAATTGTGTCGTCATTAAGAAACAATAAATATTTCCCTTTCGCTTTTGCTTCTCCCAAATTATTTCCTGCTCCGAAACCTCCATTTTTGGTATTGGCAAGCACCTGGAAGTTTTTGTATTTTTTCACTTCTTTTTGTAAAAGGCTCACTGATTCATCCTGCGAAAAGTTATCTACGATAATATACTCAAATTCATTTTCGCTAAATTCTTTTTTATATTGCTGCCATAATGAAGCCATACAAGCGATGGCTTGGTGAGGTTTTTTATAATTTAAGGAAATTATCGACAATTTCATATTTCGTTTGTAAATTTTGCTAAGATTGCTTTATCGTTGACACAAAAACGTGGAGTTATTTTCTTTCTAGCGATTCTTACTTTTCCCAATTGTGATAGGGCTTTGATAAAGCCTTTAATCAGTAGCCAGTTTCTATTTTTTAGGGCTGAAAGTAAATGGTAAGGAATATAAAAAAGATGATTGATTAATAAATTCCGATCCGTAATATTTAACCAAACAAAGAAAAATTGATTTCTGTAGGCTGTTTGCGTGATAAGACTGGATGTGAGTTTTTTAATTGACCCTTTTTCATGTTCGTGAATGACTACTGATTTTTTTTCTATTTTTACAGTATATCCCATTTTTTGGGCGCGGTAAGAAATATCGATATCTTCCCAATAAAATGGACGATATAGTTCTTCTAATCCTCCAATTTTATCCCAGATTGATTTTCGAAAAGCGCCGCTGCCGCAATCAACCCACAACGTATTATCGTTTATCAATTCGCCATAGAAGTGAAATAAAAATCCCTTTTCCCATTTCCCTATTCCTCTGCCGCGTAAAATATTAGTCCCTTTATCTTGATCGCTTTTATTGGCACAGCCTACGGCAAACACTTTCTCATCGTTAAAATGTGCTAAAAGCGGCTGGATAAAGTTTTTTCCCGGAAGCACATCACTGCCAAGTAAAATGACGATATCGCCTTTAGCTGCACGAACCCCTCGGTTCACGTTTATAGAAAATCCGCCATTTTGCGCGTTTTCCAATATAGTTACCGGAATGGGAGAGTTTTTTTGTATTTTTTTAAGAATATCGACAGTAGAGTCGGTAGAATGATCGTCGGTGAGTATAAGTTCAATATCTTTTTGATTATCTTGTGTAAGAGCAGCTATAACCTGCGGTAGGTTCTTTTGTAAATGATTTTCTCCATTATATGTAGGTATTACCACGCTTATAAACATATGGATTTATTATACTCTACTGTCCTATGCGTGAAAAGTCCACTTGCCGCAGAAGTAAAAAAAGTGTTACAATAAACTCACCTTTATGAAAGGAATTATTCTTGCCGGCGGACGAGCTACCAGGCTGCGGCCGCTCACCAAAATTACCTCTAAACAGCTGTTGCCTGTTTATAATAAACCGATGATTTTTTATCCGATTGACACCTTGGTTAAGGCGGGTATTAAGGATATTTTAATTATTATTGCTCCTGAATATGCAGGC
>DATKGO010000031.1:0-23306 GCA_035510695.1 Patescibacteria group bacterium
TTGTCGCTTTTTCCTGCTCCTTTGTGGTAAATTGTTGCTCTGCCATTCATACATTCTACGCATGATAACGATTTAAAACGTTTTTGTATAGATGACATTTCTATTTTGCTAAGGGATGACGTTTCTATATTGGACTGATAATACTCCTGTTTGACTTTCTGACCTTAAAGGTTTAAATTACGTATGTAAGTTAATTTTTACACCGGTCGCGTATAATGCGATAAACATCCAAACTCACCAATTGGAAAGTAAAATTAACAAAAAGAGAGGTCCTCCTTCATCAAGGCTTCGGAGGATAAAAGAAGTGGAACCGCGGCTTCATTAGTCGTCTTCTTGGGAGTATTATTCATACTATGAAAGACGACAATTATCTAAAACACCTCAGGCATTCTACCAGTCATCTTTTGGCTGCTGCCGTTGTTGAACTATATCCAGATGCAAAACTAACTCTTGGTCCCGCAATAGAAGAGGGTTTTTATTACGATATTGATTTCGGAAACGATAAAATCTCAGAAGAAGATTTCTCCAAAATCGAGCAAAAAATGCATGAGCTGGTTAAAAGTTGGAAGGAGTTTGAAAAACATGATGTCTCCAAAAGTGATGCTCTTAAAGAATTTAAAGGAAATAAGTACAAAATAGAATTAATTGAAGAGCATTCTCAAGACGATCATCAATTGACAGTTTATGAATCAGGTTCTTTCCGCGATCTTTGCCGAGGTGGACATGTTGATAAACCGTCAGAAGAATTAAAGCATTTTAAACTCCTCTCAGTTGCCGGTGCATACTGGCGAGGGAGCGAAAAAAACAAAATGATTACAAGAATTTATGGAACAATTTTCCCAACACAAAAAGAATTGGATGAATATTTAAAAAATCTTGAACTTGCCAAACTTCATGACCACCGAAAGCTTGGAAAAGAACTTCAGCTTTTTGCAGTTAGTGATGAGGTTGGCCAAGGTTTAATTTTATGGCTTCCAAAAGGCAATATTATTAAAGAAGAAATAGAAAATTGGGCTAAGGATACGGAGAAGGCCTGGGGATATCAGAGGGTAACAACGCCAAATATAACTAAATCGGGTCTTTACTACACTTCAGGTCATTTACCGTATTACCAAAAAGACATGTACCCGCCAATGAAACTTGATGACGGTGAGGAATACTTCCTAAAACCGATGAATTGTCCACATCATCACATGATCTATAAAGCTAGACCGCGAAGTTATAAAGAGCTACCTCTTCGCCTAGCTGAATATGGAACTTGCTACCGCTACGAAGCTTCAGGTGAACTTTTTGGATTAATGAGAGTCCGCGGATTTGCTCAAAACGATTCCCATATTTACTGTACCCAAGAACAAGCAGTTAATGAATTTGTACAGGTTATGAAACTTCACGAATATTATTACAAAAGCTTAGGCATTAAGGATTATTATTTGGAACTTGCACTCCGTGACCCAGAAAATAAAAAGAAATATCACGGAAATGAAGAAATGTGGGTTTTGGCCGAAAAATTAATGAGAGAAGCAGTTAAAAGAGTAGATATTCCAATGGTAGAAAAGACTGGAAGTGCGGCCTTTTATGGACCTAAGATAGATTTTATTATTAAAAGTTCAATTGGCCGTGAATTTGCAATCTCAACAAATCAGATTGACCTGTTTATGGGGGATCGGTTTGGTCTCAAATACACAGACAAAGATGGGACAGAAAAGACGCCAGTAATTATTCATAGAGCCCCATTGGGTTCACACGAGCGATTTATTGGTTTCTTGATAGAGCACTTCGCTGGAGTATTCCCAATGTGGTTGGCTCCTGTTCAAGCTGTGATTATTCCCATATCGGATGAGCAACAAGGGTATGCAGCAACAATATATGAGAAAATGAATGCTGCTAATATCAGAGTAGAAAATTGGGATGAATCAGGTAGTATGCAGAAAAAGATCAGATCTGCAGAAAAACAGAAAATACCATGCATGATTATCATAGGTAAGAAAGAGGTAGATGAGAAAACACTGTCTGTAAGGTCTAGGGGAAATAAAGATAACACTACAAGCACAGTTGATGAGATGGTCGATTCGATCAAGGCGTCCATTAGTGAGCGGCAACTATGAAAGCACGAGGCCTAGATAGTACATTTAGAGCGACAGGACAAACTGGTATCATGATTTCAGGTGAAGGTATTGCACTTGACACAATTGTCGGCGACTACATAGCCGGAGCAGCTGAGCTACTTTCTCCTAGTAACAAGCCTAATCATTGGGACTTGATTGAGGGTCAGGGCTCAATCCTCCATCCTAGTCACGCCGGTGTGCCCTTAAGTCTTTTACACGGATCACAGCCGGATGCCTTCGTTTTATGTCACGAGCCCACACGACGACACATGGTGGGCAGCACGTATCCAATTCCTTCAATTGCCGCAGTCCGTGAAGCTACAGAGTATATGGGACGATTGACCAACCCCAATATTCGCTGTGTTGGTATTTCATTAAACACAAGCGCATTTCAAGGGAATATATCACAACTGAAACAGCAACTTCGCAAGGAACACAACGTCCCCGTTGTAGATCCAGTTATCGATGGCACGGACGTAATTATCGACTATATGCATTCAATTGGTCTTCTTACAGAATAAACGGGGGAAATCTGGTCGCTAAATGAAGTTACTGATCCTGATGTAACTTTCTAAACCTGGGTATGCGATGCCTACTTATTGTGGATAAACAAAAAAGATGAAACACCTTTTTTATAGCGTCTCATTTGTCTCATTTAGCCTGAAAATGAGACAGTTATAAGGATAGAATTTTCAAGATTTGATACAATACAACATATGGAGTTATAGGGATAGTTGGGTTCCAGACCAGGGTGCTCCGCACTTGGAATTTACCCTCGGCTGGCCCGGAGGGCGTTGAGGATGACCACTACGTCAATTGCTTCCTGAATTCCCGCTCCCACAATCGGTGGGATATAGCCAAAAGCGGCGATAATCATACAAAGAATACTTAAACCGATGCCCCAGCGGATACTTTGCAGAGCAATAGTTATAGTATTTCTGGCAATACTGAAAGTTGAAAAAACCAAATCGAAATTTCCACCCAGCAAAACTATATCTGCGGCTTCGGAAGCGGCTGTTTGTTCTTCGTTACTAAAGACCAATCCTACATCGGCCAGCGCCAGGGCCGGTGCGTCATTAATCCCGTCTCCCAGCATGGCAACCGTTTTACCTTGTTTTTGCAATTGCTCAATGCCTATTTTTTTAGCTTCCGGTGTCATTTCCGCGCGAACTTCAACTTGTGAATTTAGCAGCTTGGCTATTCTGTCCGCTTCGCTTTGTCGATCTCCGGTAAAGATATGTAGATCAATTGATTGCTGGCGCAATTTTTCCATAATTGCATAAGAGCTTTCTTTAATTTCATCTGCTAAATGAATAGTGGCAGCTGCTTTACCATTTTTCATTACCGATAGATGAATACCATCTTGGGCATGGGAAGACTTGGTGATATTAAAGTTATCTTTAGCAATATTTGCTTGAATTCCATCGCCGATAATTTCTCTGACATTAGTCACTTGAGCCGGTTTAATCCCTTTTTCTTTGGCATAATTGACAATTGCCTTGGCTAAGGGATGAAGAGAATTACGCTCAATAGCCGAAGCGATTGCCAAAATTTGTTTTTCAGTGTAATTTTTATCATGAATGGTGATTTCCGTTACCTGCGGTTTGCCGATAGTTAAGGTTCCGGTTTTATCAAAGACGACACTTTTTACGTGCGCCAGAGATTCAAGACTGGACAATTTTTTAACAATGATACGTTTTTTAGCAGCAGCATTAACTCCGCCAAGCAAGGCAATGGGCGTGGCTAAAATCAGTGGGCAAGGAGTTGCGACTACTAAAACCGCCAGAACTCCCCGCATGCCGCCGGCAAAGAAAAAGCCGACAACTGCAAGAATGAGAGTAATAAACGTAAAGTATGTACTGTATTGATCGGCCAGGCGCACCAATGGAGCTTTTTCATTTTGGGCTTGTTTAACCATCTCAATAATTTTTCGATAAGTTGAATCTTTCTCAACTTTGGTTACTTGAATTAATATCGGTTCACCCACATTTACGGTTCCGGAACGGATAATATCGCCGCTGAATTTGTCGATAGTGTACGGTTCTCCGGTGAGTGATGATTCATCTGTTTGACCGTTCTCGGAAAGTAAAATTCCATCCAGAGGGATGACTTCGCCTTTACGGACTAAAATTTCTTGTCCGATTGTGACTTTACTTAAATTTACTTTTTCTCCGGGTTGGTTATTTTTATATAACACTACGTCTTGGGGAATACGCGATGCCAAAAGGGTTAAGGATTTTTTCGCTTGGGATACTCCGTAACTTTCTAAATTTCTGCCACTTGAGATCATCAAGGCAATAATGGCGCAGACCAAGTATTCACCTGTAAAAAAAGATACTAAAATTGCCAGAGCCGCGATATAATCGAGGGCATATTGTCGGTGCAATAAGCCTTGAGCCATTTCGATGAATAATTGGTAGCTTCCTATAACAATTGAAACGACGATAAAGAAAAAAGCAAGACTTGGTTGGTGAAAATAAAGGCAAAGTAAATAGAAAATAGTACCAAATAAAACCAGTAAGGGTTCATGAAATTCACGGAGAAAAAGCGTTAATTTGTTTTGTTGCATACAAAGAGGTTCAATTCATAATACTTTGTGCTTGAGGAGCCTGTCAAGAAGTTCCATTTGCCTCTCACTCTTATATAGGCTAAAATAGGAAGGCTTAAGCTGCCAATAAATTCGCTCTCGTAGCTCAGTTGGATAGAGCGCGACGTTGCGGACGTCGAGGTCAGTGGTTCGAATCCACCCGGGAGCACCAACACAATTTAAAATTTAAAGTGCAAAATTCAAAATTGATTTGAGAAGAATGGGCTATCTCAAAACAAGAAGAAAAGCAAAGTGGTTGATATACTAATACATTTGTGGTAATGTTCAGTTGTGGCAAGATTTTTTTTCATCGACAGTAAACAAAGAGATGCGTTCTTTAATAATTTAAAAAATAGATCAGATAACTCATGGTATGAAATTGCACAAAAACTTGGAATTAGCACTCGTCAATTATGTGATTGTAGAAAAGGCAAAGCCTCACTTTCTTCTACTACTGCTGAAAAATTAAAAACTTTATTTGCGTGTCAGCTTCCTAGAGATATACAAATAAAAGAAGATTATTGGCATATACATGAAGCAGCAAGGCTGGGGGGAGAAAAACGTTTTCTACTTCATGGTTCACCGGGAACAGTCGAAGGACGAAAAAAAGGTGGTTATAACTCAATAAAAACACATAAACGCCTAAAAACTAATTTTAAATTACGTAATAAAATACTTTTCCCAAGGTTAACTAGCAAATTTGCAGAATTAATTGGCGTTTTAATGGGAGATGGCACTATCTCTAAATGGCAAGCACGTGTTTATTTAAATATACATACGGATAAGGCATATGCGAGTTACGTAAAAAAACTGTTTGAAGAATTGTTTCATGTCAAAGTAAGTATTCATGAAAGAAAGAGTAAGTCAACAATCGAGGTTACGGCTAGCAGCGCAACCCTTGTTGAATTTTTCCATAGAAATGGATTAATTATTGGTGATAAATTGAAGCAAGGTTTAGATATCCCGCAATGGATATATACACGACCAGAATGGCAAAAAGCTTGCTTAAGAGGACAATTTGATACTGATGGATGCACATATATCGATAAACATTTTTATAAAAATAGACAATATAATAACATTGGATTAGCGTTTGCTAGTAATTCTCCATTGTTAATAACTAGCATTCAGAAAGTATTAAAAGAAAATGGATATAATCCAACAGTTACAACAAAAAATAGAGTATTACTAAGAAGACATGAAGAGATCGTAAAATTTTTTAAAGATGTTTGTCCTGCAAACATAAGGCATCATACGATATTTAATAAATATTTGGAGGAGTACCGAAGTGGTCGTAACGGGACCGTCTCGAAAGCGGTTTTCGCCGTAAGGTGAACGTGGGTCCGAATCCCACCTCCTCCGCAATTGCCTTCGTAGGCTAATGGAGCGGAAGGAGCAAGCGACTGAGCTCGCTTGCGAGTCGGAACGAGATAAGCGTGGAAGCTGACAGACTTAGCTCCTGTAGTTTAACTGGATAAAGCATCAGGTTCCGAACCTGAAGACTGAGGGTTCGATTCCCTCCGGGGGCACTAACAATAATTATGAAATTTGAATTTTCAGCCGGCGGAGTAGTTTATAAAATAGAACAAGGCAAAATTTATGTTCTTGTCTCTCAGCATTCCCAGCATCATGGATGGGTTTTCCCAAAGGGTTTAATCGGTGACACTCATAAAGGAGAAACCAAAGAAGCAACTGCGCTTCGTGAAGTCGAGGAAGAAACAGGCGCTAAGGGAAAAATTATTCATCCCTTAACTCCTGAAACTTATTGGTACAAATTTCAAGGCGAGAAAATTAAAAAAACGGTTTATTATTATATAATGCAATACATGGGCGGAGATATTACCAAGCATGATTTTGAAATGGAAAATGTTGAGTGGCTGCCGATGGAAGAAATTGCTGATCGTTTAACTTTTCCATCTGATAAAAAAGTTTGGGAAGAAGCAAAGAAGTATTTAGTATCTGGTATTTAGTATTTTGTATATTTTGCCAAATACCATATACAACATACCAAATACTATTATGGAGGGATTCGAGAGTGGTTTAATCGGCACGCTTGGAAAGCGTGTGTCGTCGTAAGATGACCGGGGGTTCGAATCCCCCTCCCTCCGCTCTAGTCCAGCGAAAGACAGAAAGTAAAATATATGCGAATAGTTGGTATCGATCCGGGAATCGGCAGGACAGGCTGGGGGACAATCGAGACTCAAGGCTCCAGTCTCAAACCTCTCAGTTATGGCTGTTTTGAAACGGAACCGAATTCACCACTGGTACAAAGATTAACGCTGATCTATGAATGGCTAGAAAAATTACTGGAAGAAGAAAAGCCGGATGAGTTGGCAATTGAAGATCTGTTTTTTAATACTAACGCTAAAACCGCTTTAATTGTTGGGCAAGCCCGAGGTGTAGTTTTATTGACTGCGGGACTTAAACATATTCCGGTGTCAGTTTATACGCCACTGCAAGTTAAAATGGCTCTAACCGGTTATGGAAGGGCGCAGAAGCCGCAAGTTGGACAGATGGTGAAAACTCTTTTGAAACTTTCTACAATTCCCAAACCCGATGATACGGCTGATGCATTGGCAATTGCTCTGACGCACGCGTTCTCCAGGAAAGTCAACGCGCAAAAGATGAAAGTAAATAGTTGATAATGTTGGTTGTCATCCTGAACTTGTTTCAGGATCCAGAAAGATGCTGAAATGAATTCAGCATGACATAATACTCTGGATCCCAGATCAAGTCTGGGATGACAATGATAGAATAGTTAACTCGCAAAGGAATATTTTTTGTGCTATAGTCTGACTACCTCGTATGATTGGGCTACTTATTGGAAAGATTGCTTTAAGATTAGATCCATATATTATTTTAAACGTGAATAATGTGGGCTATAAAGTTTATGTCAGCAGTGTCACTTTTGCTTCTTTACAATCCTCCAGTGAAGAAATTACAGTTTTTATTCACACGCATGTCCGGGAAGACATGTTGGATTTATATGGATTTTTAGACCCAGCGGATTTGAAACTATTTGAATATCTCATTGATGTTTCCGGAATCGGCTGTAAAACCGCGATGGGAATTTTTAGTATCGGCAAAAGATCTGATATCGTTAATGCGATTACAGCCGGAGATGTGGATTTTTTTACCAGTGTACCCCGTCTTGGGAAGAAAAACGCACAGAAAATTATTATTGAACTTAAATCCAAGCTGGGAAGCGTAGAAGACCTTGATTTATCCGAAGGTGGGAGCGAGAATGCAACTGTGATAGCCGCTTTAAAACAATTTGGCTATACCACAGTCGAAGCGAATGCGGCACTTCGAGCGGTAGGTAATAAGAACTTGCCGGAGAATGAAATGATTAGATTGGCGCTCAAGTCGCTAGGGAAGTAATGATTTATGAACGATGATAAACAAAAAACAATAATTAAAGATGAATCAACTATTCCTGAAGAGGAGATGATGTTTACTTCAATTCGAGCAGCGGATTGGAAAGAATTTATCGGTCAGGAAAATATTAAGAAAAGCTTAAATATCGCGATCAAGGCCGCCAAGAAGCGAAAAGAAGCCTTAGAGCACGTCTTATTATATGGGCCGCCCGGACTCGGGAAAACCACTTTGTCTCACATTATTGCCAAGGAAATGAGCAGCAACATTCGAGTTACATCCGGTCCGGCAATTGAAAGAGCCGGCGATTTGGCGTCAATTTTAACCAACTTGGAAAAGGGCGACATTTTATTCATCGATGAAATTCATCGTTTAAATAAAGTGGTGGAAGAAACGCTTTATCCGGCTATGGAAGACTATGCTTTAGATATTGTAGTTGGTAAAGGACCATCGGCCAGAACTTTGCGTTTGGAATTACCGCCGTTTACTATTGTGGGCGCCACCACTCGAGCCGGACTGCTTTCCGCACCTTTGCGTGACCGTTTTGGGGTGGTACACAGACTGAATTTTTATAATCCCGATGACTTGATGATCATTATCCAAAACGCAGCGAAAAAACTCAATGTAATTATTGATCCTGAGAGCATGCATATTATTGCCATCAGAAGTCGGGGGACGCCGAGAATTGCCTTAAAACTTTTGAAAAGAGCTAGGGATTTTAGCCAAGTGCAAGGCAAAGGGGAAATAAATTTATCTTTGACACAACAGGCCTTGGCGATGCTGGAAGTGGATAAACTCGGTTTGGATACTTTGGACACTCGTTATTTACGGGCAATTATTGAAAAACATAACGGCGGCCCGGTAGGAGTGGATACAATTGCTTCAACTATTTCGGAAGATCGAGGTACGCTTGAAGACATGGTGGAACCGTATTTGTTACAAATTGGTTTTTTGCAGCGTAGTTCTCGGGGTAGAATTGCCACTCAACATGCTTATGAACATTTAGGAGTCACTTATCCATCTAGTGCTGACACTAACCAGCAAAAGCTACTTTAATAGTTTGAGATTTATGTAGTTTGTTAACATTTATTTCCTGTCTGGAAAAGATCGAGGATCATTACCTCAATTTTCAATTTATAATTTTAAATTTTTAATCAAATCTAAATGTTTCAATTTTAAAAATTAAACATTGAAAATTCATTTCAAATTGGAAATTTAAAATTAAAAATTATTTGCTATACTAAAGTCATGGACTTAGCGACCCAACTTCATCAATATCCTAACTACTTTACCCAAAATAATATTGAAAACCGGCGAAGACTCTTGCGGAGGCTAAAATCGCGTATTATTGCCCAACAGAATTTTATGGAAAGAGCGGCTCTGAGGGCTACGCGTTTTGTCGGCACAACAGAGTTTTTCCTTATTAATTTATATGTAATTCTTCTTTGGATTGTTTTACAAAGCAACATAATTCCGGGCGTGAAACCCTTTGATCCATTTCCTTTTGTATTTTTAATAACCTCCATTTCTATTGAAACAATTTTTTTGACAATCTGCATTCTCATTTCGCAGCATCAGCAGGAAAAATTTGAAACCTTGCGTGAGCAAATAACTTTGCAATTTGACATCATTACCGAAGAAGAGATTACTAAACTGATGCAGCTAATGGTACTTATGGCACAAAAACAAGGAATTGATGTTTCTCAGGATAATATTTTACTGGAGATGCTCAAGCCGATTGATTTGGAACAAATCGAAAAAACGTTGGAGCGGCAAATCGACCTCTAAATTCTCATTTCTTCCATTTTCGGTCTGTATTGCAGTGCTTCGGCGATGTGGTTGGGTTTAATTTCTTCCGCTTCTTCCAAGTCTGCGATTGTACGACTTAATTTAATCATTCTATGATACGACCGGCCGGAAAGATGCAAAGTATTTATCGCCATGCGTAGGGCGTTTAGACATTCATCAGAAAGGGGACAGAAAATTTTTATGTTTTTATTGGTCATATCAGTATTGGCGGTAATTGAAGTATTGGCGAAGCGTTTAGTTTGTCGATCTCTGGCTTTTTGCACTCGTTGTCTTATGGTTTTTGAGTCTTCTACATTCTTAGTTTCTTTTTCAGTCAGTTTTTCTACCTTTACCGCCGGCACATCGATATGAATATCAATTCGATCCAAAAGCGGGCCGGAGATCTTTTTTTGATATCTAAGGATTTGTGTCGGCAAACATCGGCATTCATGTGTCGGGTCGCCTAAAGCACCGCGTCAGCGGTAGAGATCCACGCCTTTAGGCGTGGGTGAATAAAGTGCGGAGGCGGTATAATAGATGGGATGGAATATACACACTCAGGGCACGGGGTATACTATGCGCAATACCACATATGCTGGTGCACGAAGTACCGCCGACGCATCCTGAATCCTGGAGTCGCGGGATATGTCAGAAAAATCCTGATGGAGATAAGTAGATCTATGACAGGGGTCATCATTGAAGAGATAGGGATAGATGACACGATGCGAGACCATATCCACCTGGTCATGAAAATACCACCACGGTATAGCAGGAGTGATGTCATAGCGCAACTCAAGGCGGAATCAGCGAGCAAGATGCGAAAGAAGTTCGATTGGCTACAAAAAGTATACTGGAAAGAAAACATAGTCTGGTCACCAGGATTTTTCTTATCAACAGTAGGAGCAAATGAGAAAGTAATAAAAGACTATGTACGCTGGCAAGGCAAACAGGATTCAGGGCAAACCCAACTGAAGTTGGGTTTGAAATAGTATCCCAAGTGCCACGGCTTTAGCCGTGGATATCTACTTTTGCGTTTTCCGGTATTCTTGTACGCTGAAAGTCCGGATGTTCTAGCGCGACTTCTCGATTCTCATGAATATATCTTTGGATGGATTCAAGAGTGGTTTGTATAGTCATAGGTGTTCTATCAAAAAGTTTTCCTAAGATATTCGACGCACTATCTATGGTATTTTGCGCACGTTGTAGACTCGAATATAGTTTTTCATAATTAGCGACAGGTACGTTAGGACGTGATGTCACCATATTATGGAAACCGATGCCTGCGGTTAATGGGTTTCCAAAATCATGACCAATTTTCTCAAAACTTCTGGCAAAATTTTGATACGTCGTAGTATCAATTTCTGTAATATTCTCTTTGTTTGTAATTTCCGGAAACAATTGTAAATTCTGAGCATGTTCAAGTATATATTGAGTTAAATTTGTGAAATGTTGTTCTTCTTTAGTAGATAAAAGATTTCTTAAAGCGGCGTTAATTCTTATATGGTTAGTAAATGGACCTATGGGCCAATATTCTGGCTGTCGTATTTCAACTTCAAGCGGGTGCGGAAAATCGGGTAAAACCGGAATTTCCATATGTTGTTCTCCTTCTGCCGTGAGGGGAATTGACTCTTTATGGTTAAATGAATTACGGAGGAGAGAAATAGTAAGTAATCCGCAAATTACTTTGTTTTTTCCAGTGGGGATAAAACTTCAGGATTGACTAACCTGAACAACGAACTGCGTTCATAAAGTTTTTGCAAAGATAGAGATTGTTCTTGATCGGGTTGAGGCAGTAATTGTGGCCCGTTTTCTGGGCTAGACATACTGTTAAGTTTGTTTTTGCATTCTCTGGTCTATATTTACTTGACCGGCAATAATTGCATCATCGCAGATTTTCATAACTTGTTCTATTGGTGTCGCAGTATCTAAAACACTTACTCCAAAAGGAGATAATGCTGTGTTTAAATTATTTAATCTAACTTGACCCCAGCCTGATAATATTACAACACCATCTGGTTTACCGGCTTCTCTAAGTTCTTCAATAAATTTCGTATCTACAGGCGCCTGCTCGGAAGACAGCCCCGAAATGTCTGGGTTCAAGGTATCATCAATAATTATTACTCTTTTGGCACCGTTGCTGCTATTTGTATCTAAGTGTCTAATTTTTTCTGTCGTACTCTCAAAATTTTTTTGTTTTCCACCTTTAAATACATCAACTGCTGATCTTAATAGTTCTGCAATTTCAGGACTATCACCCAAAAAATAGTAGCTTGTGTCACTAACCATCTCAATTCTTTCTCTGTGTTCTATTACCATAGTTTAATTATATTATATAGCTGGTTATTGAAAGTCAAACTCAGCGGTAAGTTTATTTTGAACTTACGTTGTAGCTAAAATTGCAAAGGGGCGTTGATGTTGGCGAATTTGTTGTATAGTTTTTTCTATTGATCCATAAGCTGCTGTGTTAATTATGTCTAGCGTAAGGCCGCCATTGGGTGCAGTTAAAAGAAAGTCTCCGGTCATCCCGGCGACTCCTGCAATATAATAATCTTCGATTGGTTCTTTGCCTTCAATATGGAACTGCTCTTCCGTAGGGAAATTTGCATTTACTGCGCTTATTATGTCTTGCTTGTTTTTATAAAGTTTTTGTGTCATTTGAATATGGTTTATAGAGCGGTCTTCTTGGATTGTTGGTTCATCAATCATCCAGGCAATGTCAATGTCGTGAGGCTCTCGAGAATTTCCATTAATCTTTATAGAACTTCCTACAGCTAATAAAGCACCATGCAGACTTTGTTTTTCCAGCTCTTTTATTAAAGAGGCCGTGAGTTTATTTACGTGAGCACGATCAATATCTTTGAGGCTACTTAGATAAGCGTCAGCGCTTATTTCACAGGGTTTTGGTTGTACTCTTATTTCTTTTATTTCCATTATTTCAGCAATTTTTTTTTGATTTGTTCTCTGACTAACTGGGCGTCAATTTTTTTGCCAACTTGCCGCATTACCTGTCCGACTAAAAACATTATTACGGTTTCCTTTCCATTTTTATAGTCTTCAACTGCTTTCTGGTTATCCGAAATTATTTTTTCGATTGTATTATCCAGTTCTGTTTGATCAATTTCAATAATTTGGCTGGTAGATACAAGATTTCTAACCAGTTCTGCTGGTAATATTTTTTCGATGTTAATCTTTTGATTGATAATCATGTTGGCAATTTGTTTGGGATTAACTTTAAAATCTTGTCCGATTTCTACTGCTTCTTCAAAGTAGTCCGCTAATGATTTTTCGCGAGTTAGTATCTCTGCATCGTAGTTCGATAGTGAAAATAGCTTCATAAAACGGGAAATTTTGGCTTCCTGCATTTCTGGCACTAAAGATTTTAGAGTGCTAATATGCTCCTGCGTGAGTGTAATGGGAGGGATATCCGGTTCCGGAAAGTAACGGTAATCATTTGCTTCTTCCTTAATGCGTTGAGAAACCGTAGCGTTTTTGGTTTCATTCCAGCCTCTGGTCTCCTGCAGCGGTGTTTTCCCGGAATTTAGAAGTTGTTCCTGGCGTTCCAATTCAAAATTTATCGCTTTTTCGACAAATTTGAATGAATTAATATTTTTAACCTCAACTTTATATTTGGGTAAGGTTTTTCCGTCGGTTGATAAGGAGATATTTGGCTCCAGGCGCATGTTGCCTTTTTCCATGTCGGCGTTGGATACGTCCAAATACTGAACTATTGTCTGCAGTTTTTGTAAATATTCTTTTACATCCGTAGCATTATGGAAATCAGGTTCGGTTACGATTTCAACCAAAGGTACTCCTGAGCGGTTGAAATCTATTAACGAAACGCCATTGGAATTTGGATTTTGGGATTTGGAATTTCCAAACTCGTGTACGAGTTTGGCTGTGTCTTCTTCCATATGAACGCGGGTAATGCCTATTTTTTTGCCGTTTTTGAGCTCAATCCAGCCTTTTTCTCCAAAAGGCAGATCATATTGGCTGGTTTGAAAGCCTTTAGCCAAGTCGGGATAGAAATAGTTTTTGCGGTCAAATTTGGAAAACTTGGAAATATTACAATTTAAGGCCAAGGCGATCATGACGCACCAGTCAATTGCTTTAATATTTGGTACAGGCAGCGCACCTGGCAAGCCAAGACAAACCGGGCAAGTGTGGGTGTTTGGCTGCTGGCCAAAATAATTGGCAGAACAGCCACAAAACATCTTTGATTGAGTTTTCAGTTCAACGTGAACTTCAAGACCGATGATTGGTATGTATTTCATAGATTTGGTTTTGTTTTCCAGAATTCTGTTTCTTTTTCAAAAGCATGGCCGACTTGATATAATTTTTCTTCCGAGAAATGCGGACCGAGGATTTGGATGCCGGTAGGTAATCCGTTAACAAACTCTGCAGGCACAGATAAACCTGGAATTCCGGCGATGTTGGCTGTGACTGTAAAAATATCCGACAAGTACATTTTTAGCGGATCAGCGGTTTTTTCGCCGATTTTCCAAGGCGGAGTCGGAGAAGCAGGAGAAAGCAAAACATCAACTTTTTCAAAAACTTTTTCAAAATCCTGTTTTATAAGCGTTCTTACCTGCATGGCTTTTTTATAATATGCATCATAATATCCGGCTGAGAGGACATATGTGCCAAGCATAATTCGCCGTTTGGCTTCATCTCCAAAGCTTGAGCGGTCGTTGCCGAAGCGGATACCGTCATAGCGGGCTAAATTAGAAGAGACTTCGGCTGTCTGGATGATGTAATAGACAGCGATGGCTGATTTGGCATTGGGCAGCGAGATTTCGACAATTTCCGCGCCCAGTTTTTTTAACACATCCAACGCATTTTGTGTGGCTTTATGCACTTTCGGATCGAGTCCTTCAATAAAGTATTCTTTCGGTACACCAATTTTTATGCCTTTTACGCCTTTATTTATATTGCTTAAATAATTTGGAACAGCTACCGGTGGGGTAGTCGCATCCATTGGATCTCTACCGGCAGTTACATTGAGAAATAGGGCATTATCTTCAACGGTTTTAGTGAAGTGTCCGATCGAATCCAGTGATGAAGCCATGGCGATAATTCCATACCGGCTGACTCGGCCGTAAGTGGGTTTGAGCCCAACCACATTACAAAAACTGGCAGGCAAACGTATTGATCCGCCTGTATCTGTGCCTGTGGCTGCCAAACTCATGCCTGTTGCGACTGAAATAGGTGAGCCGCTGGAAGAGCCGCCGGGTACGTAATCCGTATTGTAGGGATTTTTTGCCGGTCCAAAATCCGAATTTTCACCAGATGAACCATGCGCCCAGGCATCGCAGTTGGTTTTTCCAACCACAATCGCACCTGCATCTTTGATTTTTTTAACCACAGTGCCGTCATATTGGGGAATGTAGTCAGATAGTACATTGGAAGCAGCAGTTGTCCTTATTCCTTTGGTCACAAACATGTCTTTCAACGCAACCGGGATACCCAAAAGAGGCTGGTCTACATTGTCAGCCAATAATTCATCAGCTCTTGCTGCCTGTTCCAGAGCTTCTTTTTCGGTAACGGTAATGAAAGCATTTAACTTAGGATCGTTTAGCTTGATTTGCTCCAACGCCGCCCGCGTCAATTCCACAGACGAAAATTGCTTCTCTTTCAGTCCCATCTTCGCTTCAGTAATAGTTAAATCACGTAAGTTCATAATTTTTTGGTAATGCCACTTGTCTCTCTAACAAAAAAGTCAACACCATCGGATTCAAGTTTAACGTATCCTGTATTCGTAATTGTTCCCGTACGCAATTCTTGCATATTTCCAAAACCTATATGAATTAAAAACATCCGCATCAGGTTGCCATGCGCAACTACTAAGAGCGTTTTTCCTTCATATGCAACAGCAATTTCACGTAAAAATGTGATCAAACGAGAGACGACTTCTTCTCCGCTTTCCATATCAGGAAAATGTTTGTATTGCAACGCAGCTACTTTATCTAATTTTTCTAGCTTAGCTTGCATTTCATCCTGAAATTTTTTTCGTACTTCAACTGAGTTGTTTTCCCATGTCTTTCCATATACTCTTTCTCGTATAACTTCAGTAGTTTTTACTTCAAGATCATGCTCCAAAGCTATTATTTCTGCAGTTTGTCTGGCGCGGTTCAAATCAGAAGAAAATGCGGCATCGAAATGTACATTTTTCAATGTTTTAGCTCGTGTTTTTGCTTGAGTTATACCAGTATCCGATAAATACGACCCTAAGGGATCATTTGATTTATAGGTTTCGTCATTTGCATGAAAGGCAGCATTTTTTTTCGATTCTCCATGCCGGACGAGATAAATTGTAGTTAAATTATTCATTTTTTAAGCTCCCTTCTTTTGGAATATCTATTCCGTGCGTTTCTTTGACCACAAATTCAACACCATCCGAAAGTAATTTTACATATGCGCCATTATTGATGGAATAACGTGGGTCTTTGCGAGATAAAATTCCTAGATGTATGAGCAGTGCCGCCATCATACTGCCATGCGTACCGACTAATATAGTTTTGCCGGGATGGGTAACTGCGGTTTCTCTAATAAAGGTAATAAATCTTACTATGATTTCTTCGTTATTTTCGCCGAAAGATGAATATTTAAATTTATTTTTTTCTTCATCGGAAAGCGTTTTAAATAATTCATCAAAAGCTCTAAACGCTTCCTGATTTTTTCCTTCCATTTCTCCATATTTTCTTTCCCGTAATAATTGAGTTGTTGTAACCTCTAAGTTGTGTTCCAAGGCAACAATCTCTGCTGTTTCTTTGGCTCTTAAAAGATCGGATGAAAAAGCTAAATCGAATTTCACGTCTTTCAATAATCGCGCTGCTTCTTTAGCCTGTGCTCTACCATTTTCATTCAAAGGAATATCAGTATGACCTTGTATTCGATGCTGAACATTCCAGTCGGTTTCACCGTGTCTTATTATGTAAAATGTCGTAAGATTTTGATTTGTCATATATTTTATCTGTCATTCTGGACTTGATCCAGAATCCAGAGAGATCCTGAAATAAATTCAGGATGACGTATTGTTTTTCTGGATTCCAGCTTTCGCTGGAATGACAGTCAACTGTTTTCCAATATTCCTTTCACTTGAAATAGATTATTGTGCTTATTTTTGGCATTTGAGAGCGCAGCTTCTTGAGATAGAGATTCTTTTGCCACATCAACCCGCAAAATATTTTCCAAACCGGTAACCTGACTTGTCTCTTTTACGCCTTGGGTATCGACAGATTGCAATTGATCCACATATTGAAGCACTTCGGATAATTGTTTTTCAAATTTTGGCAATTCATCCTCGGAAATTTGTAGATTAGCTAATTTAGCTACGTGTTTTACATCAATTTTCATATTTTGTTTCTTTTTAGAATTATAACGCAATGTAAGCCTAGCCGCAATGATGATATATAAAATTACAGTTGATGTTTTATAAATAATTTGTTAATGTCATGTTATGTTAACTGACACTGATTTGAAAAAAATTAAAGAGATGATTAGTGATGCCTTTGGGGAATTTTATGATTCCATATTTGAACCATTTGCAACTCGTAATGAGCAAGAACATGAAAAAATGATGCAAAGGTTTGAAAAAAATGATAGAGAACACGAAAAAATACTTGCTGAATTGTGGCAGCAAGATAAGGATATTGATGTACTTCAGAGAAAAATGGAACAAAATAGTGTTGAGCATGAAGAAATGAGTAGTGAACATGAAGTAATGAATAAAAAGCTGGATAAAGTTTTAAATGTGATTACAGATCATGAAAAACGACTGCAAAAAGTTGAACGTGTAGTAAATATTTAGTGGTTAATTTTTAGCCTCTGAAGCATTGCCTCTTTTGCCTGAGATTCAAGTGAATCATCAAGCGGTTCAAGTGAGATTTCTTTTTTGTATTTTATTTCTAATGCCTTTGAGATTAACCAGTCGGCTAACTGCGGATTTTTAGGCAAAATCGGTCCGTGAGAATAGGAACCGATTGTATTTTTGTAAATTGCGCCCTCTGTTTGATCTTCTCCGTTATTGCCAAAACCGGTCAGTACTTTTCCCAATGATTGAACGTTTTTGCCTAAATAAGTCCGGCCGCCATGATTTTCAAAACCTATGATGTTATTGTCATCCCCGACCCGATCGGGGATCTTTTCGGAAAGATTCCCGCTTTCGCGGGAATGACAAGAAGATCCTGAAACAAGTTCAGGATGACATGCGAACGCCATATTGCCGATGAGGCGTTTGGTTTTTATTCCCGGATTTTCGGTATAAATATCCAGTATTCCCAGGCCATTAACTATACTTCCATCGGCTTCTTTATAATATTTACCCAAAAATTGATAGGCACCGCAAATAAATAAGCCCGGAGTTTCTTTTTCAATTAATTCTCGTAGAATTTTATCATTGCCTTTTTGAAAGTCATCAGAAACGATTTTTTGCTGTCTATCTTCGCCACCGCCCATAAATAGCAAATCGCAATTGGCTAATAGCTTATGGTTTGAGTCAACCGTAATAGGCACAAACTCAACGTTAATTCCTCGCCATTCGCAACGTTTTTGTAAGGCAATAATATTACCTCTGTCTCCATATGTGCTCATCAGATCAGGATAGAGCCAGGCAATTCGAAGCGAGTATTTGGTATTTGGTATTTGGTATTTGGTACTCATAGTATTTTTTTACCTCCTAAAATTTTTCGTATATCGAGCATGGCGGTATAAGTTGGGAGAATATAAAGTGTTTCTGATTGAGAAACAGCTTGTAAAGCAGTGTCAATTGCAATATTTAAGTTGGGTTCAATTTTCAATTTACAATTTTCAATTTTCAATGAGGAAGTAGAATACTTCAATCTTAGTCCCATATCATATGCGCGGTCGCCGGTGACAGTAATATTCCTTGCAAAATCATTCAACATTTCCGTATCAATATCCCAAATCCAGGAAACATCTGTTCCATCGGCGATTCCGTCATTGAGAGCAATAATAATATTTTTAGCTCCCAAACTTTTAATCGTCTGTAAGGTTTGATTAAAACCGGCCGGATTTTTTGTTAATAAAATTTGTATTTTTTTGCCATTATATTCCACCACTTCCTGCCTGCCGAAAGCAGGTTTAAACTTTTTAAGCGCCGATTCAATTGTGTTTTCCGGAATTTCCAACTCTTTGGCTGTTAATATGGCGGCTAAAGTATTGTATTTATTATATAAACCGGAAAGGGGAGTGAAATTTATTTCATCCAGAGCCAATTGCGGGCGTTTCAACTCGCATTTCTCACAGTGCCAGTCGCCCAAATGGGAATAGTAAATTGCGGAGTAAGATAATTTATTGCCGCAGCGAGGACAATAAATAGAATCTACTGCATGTTCAAATTCTTTTCTGCCTTTTTCGTTTAAACCGAAATATTTCACGTTTTTATGATTAAAAAGCTGCTGGCCTATGAATGCGACCTGCGGATCATCGGCATTAAGGATAAGTCTTATGGTTTCTTCGTGCAGTAGAGATTGCGTCCACTTCGCTGCAACCGAAGCAACTTCGCCATAACGGTCAAGCTGATCGCGGAAAAGATTAAGTAAAACGACATACTGCGGATCAATTTCTTTTAAAACGATCGGCAGCGTATTTTCGTCAACTTCGAAAATGGCATAATCGGCTGTGATTTTGCCTGCAGCATTGGAATTTAGCAATAATGCCGAAGCCAAACCGTTTAATAAATTTGCGCCTGAAGAATTATGAATCACTTTTTGTCCGTTTTCTTCAAGAATTGTTTTAAGCAGTAAGGAAGTTGTAGTTTTGCCGTTTGTTCCGGCAATCAAAATTATTTTTGTTTGCGAATTTTTGAGTATATCTTGAATAAAGTTACGGTTCAACTTTAGCGCAATATGACCCGGCCACGTTGATCCGTTGCCAAAGTTGAAAAGTTGTGAAATTTGGCTAAAAAGTTTGCCGAAGAGGATAATTGACGGATTCATATGTTTATTATACTTGAGAGAAGGAAATATCACCACTTTTGAATAACGTTCTTACATTGATCTGAGGATTTTGATTCTCTCTTCAACCGGTGGGTGGGTATCGAAAAGTGAGGCAAACCAAGCTCCGCCTGATTTACCTTTGAATGGATTGGTGATAAATAAATGTGCCGTTGCGTTGCTGGCTTTTCGTAAAGGCCTGGGATCGGAGGAGATTTTTTCCAAAGCACTGGCTAATCCTTCCGGATAACGTGTAAGTAAAGCGCCTGAGGCGTCAGCCAAAAATTCACGTTTTCTGGAAACCGCAAGTTGAATTAAAGTGGCAATAATCGGTGAGAGAATAGCTAAAACTATACCAATGATCAAAAAAATTGTTTGCGCTTGATTATCTCTGTCATTATTACGTCTTTCTCCGCCAAACCAAAGACTGCGCATAAAAATATCGGCAAAAATTGCAATAAAACCCACTAAAATTGCTACAATTGCCATAAGCCTTGTATCGTAATCCTTGACGTGCGATAATTCATGGGCTATAACTCCCTCAAGTTCGACTTTATTTAGTCTCTGCAGTAATCCTGTGGTCACGCAGACTATTCCACGTTTTGGATCACGGCCGGTTGCGAAGGCATTTGGGGAAGGGTCATCCATTATATAGATTTTCGGCATAGGTAAGCCGTCACCGATTGCCAAATTTTCAACAATACGAAATAATTCCGGATTATCCTTCTTTTGAATTTGCTGTGCTCCGGTAGTTGCGACTACCAATTGGTCGGAATAGTAATAACTACCAATACTGGTTATTCCGGCAAGAACCAGCGCGATTCCGGCAAAAAGTAATCCGGAACCATCGGCCTTTCCATAAACATAGGCAATGGTTGTTATAAACACGACAAACAAAGCCATAATAAGCCATGTTCGCCATTTATTTTGCGATATGACACTATAAATGTTCATAACGAAGTTATAATGTTATAAAGTTGATAGAATTTTAACTTTATAACTTTCAACATTATAACATTAGAAACTTACTTTAACTGCTTGCTTTTCCTCTTCCGTAGCTGCGAAGAATTCCGCAGGTTTAAAATTAAACATCTGAGCATACGTTACAGTCGGAAAAACCTGCAACTTCGTATTATAATCCATGACGTTAGTATTATAAAATTGTCTTGAATAGGCAATCTTATTCTCCGTGTCGGATAGTTCTTCCTGCAGCTGTTGAAAGTTTTCACTGGCTCGCAATGTCGGATAATTTTCCGCTACTGCGAAAAGTGATTTTAAGGTTTGCGTTAATGCATTATTTGCCTGCGCTTTTTCTCCGGCAGTTTTCGCGTTCATGATGCCGGTTCTGGCTTTCGTCACATCTTCAAAAACCTGCTTTTCGTGTTTGGCATAGCCTTTCACTGTTTCAACCAGGTTCGGAATAAGATCGGTTCTTCGTTTAAGCTGGACATCAATTTCGGAAAGTGCTTCGGACACACGCACCTTTGACGTTATCAAACTGTTGTAAGTAAGCCAAATATATAAGAGAGCAATAACGATAATGGCAACTAAAATAATTGTTAAAGACATAGTATAAAATCATTCACCTCCTTAACCATGTTAATATTTTATCATATTCCATACAATTTAAAACGTTATCCTTGGTCAGCCAGCCTCGTCGTGCAACCGACACGCCATACTGCATAAAATCCATTTGCTCAAGCCCATGACTATCCGTGCCCAAGCTAAACTTAATTTTATATTTTAAAGCCTGGCGAACCAGCGAATCCAGCAAATCCAATCTGAAAGGAGAAGCATTGATTTCCAAGGCTTTATCGTATTTGGCGCAAAATTCAAACAATTTATCCCAATTAACGTCATAGCCTTTGCGGTTATTAATTAATCTTCCGGTCGGGTGGGCAAGGATTTTCGCTTTTGGGTGAGATAATCCTTTAAGAATTCTTTCTGTCATACTCTCTTTATCCATATTGAAAACACTGTGAATTGAGACTATAGTAGCGTCTAAAAGATCAAGTGAATTATTATCAATTCCCAATGCTCCCGTGGATAAAATGTCGGTTTCAAGCATTTTAATTATTCGAACACTTTTTATGTTCGAATATATTTTGTCCAATTCATTATTCCTTTTTTTAATTAAATTATAGACTTGATCATTGGTATGTTTGGATGTACTTGGATTGTGCTCCGAAAAAGCTAAATAGGAATAGCCTAATGATTTAGCTTTGTTTAGCATTTCTTCAAATGTATTTATCCCTAAATCGTGACTTGGCTCAATAGGAAAAGATGAATGAGTATGTAAATCGCCTTGAATATCTTTTAATTCAAGTAACTTCGGTATTTGTTTTTTTTGAGCTAATTCTATTTCACCTGTATTCTCGCGCATTTCCGGTGGAATCCACTGCATATCTAAAGCCGAATAAAATTCTTCTTCGGTTTTGTATTCCTTCATTTTTTCGCTTTTAAGATTCTTAATACCGTATTCTGACAAAGAAAGAACTTTTTTAAGGGCGATTTCGCGTAAGTGGACATTATGCTCCTTGCTGCCGGTAAAATGCTGTAGGAGCGCACCAAAGGCCTGTGGGGACTGTGTTTTTATATCAATGCGTTTGCCGTTGGTTGCCAGAAGCGAGGCAATACTTTTTCCACTATCAAGTACTCTGCTGGCATAAGGAAATTTTTCAAAATGATCAAGAACAATTTGGGCTTCATTTGTCGAAACGCCCAAATCAATATCTCCAACCGTCGAAACTTTTCTTCGCAAGCTTCCCAAGGGATAAATTTCCTTAACTTCAGGACACTTTTTCATATATTCGATAACCTGTTCCGCCAGTTCATTGGCGAAAGGAAGCGGCATTCGTTCGGTTGCAACATGGCCTTGTAGATATTCGTTTATACCTTTGAGCATCTCACTTTGTGATTTGTCACCAAAACCTTCCAGTTTGGCAATTTCCCCTTTTTCAGCCAGCTTTTTTACGTCCGCGATTACGGTTTTTGGGTCATTTAGATGAAAATGTGTAACTAATTTATAAGCTTTTTTCGGTCCAAACGAAGCTACTTCCATCAGAGGGAAAACAGATTGAGGAATTTGTTTAAGCACCGAGTCAAAATGAGCAACATGGCCTGTTTTACAAAGTTCTGTAAGATGCTGCTGTATGGACGGTCCGACTCCGGCTAATTCATCAAGTTTTCCTTCTTTAAAGAGGTCACTGATTTCCGTAACAGCGCTTTCAATGGTATCGGCCGCGCGTTGATAAGCAATAATTTGAAAACGGTATTTTTTTTCATCCTCAATTGTGTAGGCTGTAGCGACTTGGCGGAAGAGTTTAGCAATTTCTTGATTACTCACATCAATACTATACACCAATTCTCAATATGAAGATTAGCACGGCTACAACAAGAAGAATTAATCACAAAAACTACATTTTCTCCACTTTGTTAATTTGACAACCGATAGGAATTGGTACTACGCTTTAGTTCCTATGGGTAACCAGCCAGTAG
>DATKGO010000032.1:0-6785 GCA_035510695.1 Patescibacteria group bacterium
AGTCTCAGCTCCTTTGAGCGCCTCCATGGCAACCTTGGCTTTAAACGCCGCCGGAAAGGTTTTTTTAATTGTCATATTCTGATCCATAATTAGTGTATCACTTTCCTGAAATACTAACCCCATAATACGGAGAGTTGTTTCAGTTTTTGTGTCTTAATTTACGGTACCATCATAGTGTGTACTGAAACTGGTAGAAGTATTCCAACAATTACTTTTAACAAAAATGGCGAATTAATAAGATGCTTTTCATGCCCTCGTGGAAAAGACACATGCCCCATAACCCCGGGAAATGCAGAAAAGATAAACAAATTAGGAGAATTTGGCCTTCTAAGCCCCATTATGTAGATATCCACGGCTAAAGCCGTGGCACTTGGGATACTATTTCAAACCCAACTTCAGTTGGGTTTGCTATTCACCCACGCCTAAAGGCGTGGATCTCTACCGCTGACGCGGTGCTTTAGAGACATATTGACCTATAATATATAATCCGGGATGTGATATAATATCTTTAATTATGGAAACTTTAGGAAAAGAAACAAGTGAGGTAAATCTTATAGACGCACAAATGTTTTCTCATGCCGTCAGACCTGTACTTGAATACTGTGTTTATTTAAGAAATGGTTTATGTACTGCCACGCGTTTGCCGGTAGGTGAAATACCCTGTCCAGCGCCAAAAGAGAAACGCCCTGGCTGTTTAACCACCGGAGAAAACAATGATGATATGGTATCACACCACTTTGAAATAATAAAAGATTATAGACCAACATCAGAAGAGGTAAGGCGTGATGTGGCACAATCAAAAGCGGTAAAAAGTTTAGAAGTTGCCTTAAATGGACAAACTTTTAGACCCAAACTAATTACAAATCAGGAAAATCAAGAAGCATGACCTTACACTTTCTCAAAAAAAATTTTCCCTTTCAGCTTCTCCGGTAAAAAGGACTGATTTTCGGTAGGACCGACATATTTTTCACTCCATTTATAACCCTTCGAATAATTCAAATCCTTCATTAATTTCGTCGGAGCGTTACGCAAATGCAAGGGTATAGGGGCATTGGGAAATTCATAAACCGCTTCTTTTGCCTTTCCTAAGGCATTAGCTACTGCCCGTGATTTTTTCGCGGTTGACAGATATAAACAAGTATATGCCAAAATTAGCTGAGCCTCCGGCATACCAATTTTTTCAACCGCTTCAAAGCACCCGTTGGCTTGGATTAAGGCTCCACGATCGGCTAAACCGATATCTTCGGCGGCAAAAATAATCATTCGCCTGGCGACAAAGGTCGGATCTTCGCCATTTTCCAACATTCTGGCTAAATAATATAATGCGCCGTCAGGTGAAGAGCCACGCATGGATTTGATAAAAGCGCTAATGGTATTATAGTGTTCATCGGCTTTTTTATCGTATAAGCCGGCCGAGCGGGTTTGAAAAACGTCGACAATAATTTCCGGTGTAATGGTTTTCTCTTTATAGGAAGTAATCGCCATTTCCAAACCGTTGAGCATAATTCTCGCGTCACCGCCTGACAATTGAATAAGTAAATCCTTGGCCTCCGGCGTGAGAACTTTTTTATATTTACCCAGTCCTTTCTCCTTATCAGTCAGTGCCCGCTCAATTAAAGTTTTCAAGTCTTTTTCTTCCAAAGATTTAAGTACAAATACCCGGCACCTGGATAAGAGGGCACTATTCACTTCAAAGGACGGATTTTCAGTCGTCGCGCCAATTAAAATTAATAATCCGCTTTCGACAAAGGGTAATAAAGCATCCTGCTGCGCTTTATTCCATCTATGTATTTCATCCAGAAATAAAATTGTTTGCCTTGCCCCGCGAAGTCCCGCTGAGCGGGACGAAGTGGGGTCATCCTGAACTTGTTTCAGGATCTCCTGCAGCTGCGCTTTTCCGGCTTCTACAGCCGATAAAGCGTAAATTTTGGCGTCAAGTTCATTGGCGATAATATGAGCTAAAGTGGTTTTACCGGTTCCGGGCGGCCCCCAAAAAAGCATAGAAAATAATTGCTTCTCTTCAAGCATCCGGCGTAAAATACTGCCTTTCCCGACTAAATGTTCCTGACCGATAAAGTCTTCAAGTGTCTGAGGACGCAGTCTAAATGCCAAATTCATACGGCATTATTGTAGCACAACATTTTCCGACTCAAGCGATCCGGCAGACTCGCGTTGATTGGAAGGCGGACGTTTTTGTGAAATAATTATTACTCCCAATACGGCAGCCAGTAAGATTAAAATTACTCCGACCAAAAAAGCCCGGTCATAACCATTCACCAAAGCCTGAGTTTGTCCCGTATAAGCCGTAGCTAATGTTACCGACGCGGCTACGCTGGAAAGTACAGTCAAACCAATTGCTCCACCCATCTGCTGTGAAGTATTAATCAGTCCTGAAGCCAAACCGGACCTGTTTGCCGGCACACCGGCAGTGGCGGCTACAATTATGGGCAAAAATGTCATGCCTATACCTACGGGCATAAGTAAAATCGTAGGTAATATATTAATAAAATAATTACCGTTTACCGGCAATCTGCTAAGCCAAGCTACTCCTATGGCAATCAGCAAAGGACCGGCAATCAGAAAACGTCTATAACCATATTTCGTGACAAAATGCGCTATCCGCGTGGAGGTAATACCTAAAATAATAGGAAAAGGCAAAAAACTCAATCCGGTCAAAACGGGTGAGTAATGTAAAACTGTTTGAATATATAACGAAGTCAAAAAGAACATTCCATACATTCCGGCGACAATTGGCGCCAGCATCAAATTGGCTCCCGTAACATTGCGGATTTTAAAGATTGTCAATGGAATTATCGGATGCTTACTCAATAATTCATTAATAATAAAGGCAGTTATTAAGATAATTACAACGGCAAATAATCCAATAGTTATAGTACTTAACCAACCCCAAACAGGTGCCTGACTAATCGAGAAAACAAATAATATCAAACCGCCGGTGAGCAGAGCTGCTCCGGGCAAATCCAAATCTCTATGCGTATTTTGTTTTTCAGAAAGCGAAGGTATTATCCTGGCTATAGCGATAGACACAAATATACCAATCGGAACATTAATGAAAAAATTCCAGCGCCAGCCAAAAAATTGAGTTAAGGCTCCGCCTAACAATAAGCCGACCGCTGAGCCGCCGGTGGCCACGGTCGTCCAATATCCTAGGGCTTTATTTCGCTCTTCGCCTTCTTTAAAAGTCGTCAAAACGATCGACAGCGCCGCAGGCGACATCAATGCGGCTGCGATTCCTTGAAGTGCGCGTAAAATAATTAGCACTACAGCCGAATTTGATATACCAATTAAAAAGGAAAACAGAGTAAAACTACTCATGCCAATTAACAATATTCGTTTACGTCCGAACAAATCCGCCGCGCGTCCGCCCAATAATAAAAATCCGCCAAACGTCAAAGCGTAAGCGGTAATTACCCACTGTAGATTATTTGTACTGAAATGCAAAGCCTGTTTAATGGTCGGAAGAGCGACATTAGTAATCGACACATCCAAAATCACCATAAATTGCGCGACAGCAACTAAGAAAAATATGATCCAGCGTGAATTTTTTTGCATAAATTATCCCCGGGGAAAATTTAATGGGAGTCAACTTTATAATATAAATATGCAAATGTGTCAAGGTCATGGATACTTGACAAATGCAAGTCACTTGCATATAATATAGCTGTGCTGAACCTACATAACTGCAAAAATGAACTAAAGGGTTATAATCTCAAAGCCACGGAGGCTCGCTTGGCTGTATTAAAAATTCTGGAGAACAGCGCTAAACCGATCGACGTCACGACCATTATTGAATATTTGAAAAATCAACATGTTCAAACAGACGAGGTTACGGTTTTCAGAATTATTAAACTATTTACGGATAGAGGATTAACCCGAAAAGTTCAATTGCAGGAAGACAAATTTCGCTATGAGTTAAACAGTCAAAAGGCTCACCATCATTTGGTTTGCCAAATTTGCGGTGAAATTGAAGATTTTTCTCAATGTAATATTCAAGCTTTGGAAAAAGATATTGAAAAGAAAAAGAAATTTAAAGTTTTGGATCATTCACTGGAGTTTTTCGGGGTTTGCAGCAAATGCCAAAAATAATTATGGAAGCAATTATATTATCAATTTTTACTTTTTTTTCCACTCTTAGCGGTGGATTTTACGGTTTGAAAAACAAAAAATATCTGCACTATATTATGAGTTTTACCTCGGGAGTATTATTGGCTGTTTGTTTCTTTGATATTTTACCCGAAGGATTAAAAATTATAATGGAAAATAAATTTGATATTACTCCTCTGCTTATTGCAATTGTTATCGGATTTTTGGTCATCCATATTTTAGAAAAAGTTGCCATCATTCACACCAGTCATGAAGAAGAATACCAAGAACACACTCACCCGACGGTCGGAAAAATCAGCGCTTCGGGCTTAATCTTTCATAGTTTTCTCGACGGGGTAGGGATAGGTTTAGGTTTTCAAGCCGGTCCGCATGTGGGATTGCTAATTGCCTTAGCAGTTATCGCGCACGATTTCTCTGACGGATTAAATACGGTAACGCTTTTGCTGCATAGCCGTAACACCGACAGAAAAGCAGTACTATTTTTAATTGGCGATGCGATCGCGCCGATTGCCGGCGTAATTTCAACTTTCTTCTTCTCTATACCGGCTTATTTTCTCATTCTTTACCTAGGATTTTTTGCCGGATTTCTGCTCTACATCGGTGCCAGTGATTTATTGCCGGAAGCGCACAGCAAACACAGTTCATTCCGGATGATCGGATTGACAATATTGGGAGTTGTCTTCATCTTTACTGTAACGAGGTTTGTTTAAAATAAAAATCAGTTCACAGTCCTGAAATAAATATTTTTGTTCGAGCGTAGTCGAGAACCAAAATAGTCAAACTTCTCGACTCGCTTTCCCCTTGTCTCGCTTTGCTCGCAAGCGATCTCAGTCGCTTCGCTCCTTCCGATTGCTCGCTCGAAGAAGATTATGTTAAAATCGTAAACTGATACTAAAATAAAGTTTACTGGGATATCTGAAATGTAGAAAGCATCTGCTTTAGCGTATCACTATACTGACTCTCGGCATAGAAAATCAAGAAATTATCAGCCAAAGGAATAATCGCATCCCAGGACTGATTTCCATCCGAATCCATCTGATTATATTGACTTCCGATTATGCCATCAACCGTAATCTTGGCGCTTTCGCTTCCGTAAATGGCCGTAAGTTCATCGGAAGTTCGCGTAGAATAAGAAATCGTTATTGTTTTCGCACCGGCGGCGACCGAATCAGGATTAAATATCACATAATCCGGCACTTGATCTTCCAATTGGCCGGAATCCGTTGCCGTCCAATCCGTCGGATACTTAATGCTGTAACCTTCACTGGCGCTGCTGAAAGTCTGCCAATCGACTGTCGGGTCAGGAGTGGGCGTAGCGGAAATGGAAGCCACAGACAGAGTAGGAGTAGGCAAAGTCATGGGCGTAACAGTCGGAATTAAAGTTGGGACAGCGGGTAGTGATGATAAATTAGTTTGAATAGTCGGTTTAGAATTATAGGCAAAGAGTATATAAGCACTACTTCCGCCTGAAATAAGAAAAAGTATAAGTAAACCAATATAGAGAGGATTTCTTATCCACCGCGAAAGATGATTTTTTATTTCTTCAAAATATGCTTTTATTATATCCATAGTTGATCCTTTATCTATAATTTCACACTATAAATTGCCTTGTCAAATTTTATCTATTTAGCTCTTACATAAAATTTACAAAATTTACGTTTTTTTATTACAAATAATAGATCATAATCAATTATAACAATAAATTATGGCAGAGCATAAAACCATTTTAGTGGCAGATGATGACCCTGCCATATGTGATTCTTTGTGTATACTTCTGGAAGACGAAGGATACGCTGTAGAAATTACTTCCAACAGCGACACACTTCCGCGGATTCAAGAAGTACATCCGGATTTGGTATTGCTTGATATCTGGCTGGCCGGAGAAGATGGAAGGGAAGTTTGTAAAAAACTTAAAAATAATCCCGAAACTCAGGCAATTCCTATAATTATGATTTCAGCCAGCAAAAATGCTATATCCGCCAAAAGTTCCGGAGCAGATGAATTTCTACCGAAACCGTTTCAGATAAACGATCTTTTGGAGAAAATTAAGTACTACACCGAGTAAAAAATTCTTAACCTCAAACTTCTACCGATAATTTAACATTGAATTTACGCTTGCAAACCGAGCCGGAAAGTGATTAATTTATAGTAAAGTTATTAACTAATGAATAAATATAAAGGGAAACAAAAAGGGAAAATAACATATAGAGATATATCGTTAACTGAACAAGATAAAATTACATATGTATATAAAAAGGTTAAAGAAGAGTATCAAGAGGTTGCAAATGTATTTTACGAAGTGAAAGTAAAAAATAAATGGATAACAATTGTCAGATACGATAGTGCACACGGATATTTACATCGACATATAAAAATTTCCTTAGAAGACGAGAGCGAAATTATTGATCTTAACATAGAGCAAGGGAGTCAACATGGCTGGTTAACTATTGCGGTTGAGGACTTAAAAACTAACTTTCTAGAGTATAGAAAGCTATTTTTTGAAAGAAGTAAAGTAGCGGCGTAGAAGGTACAATACATAATGTGCATAAGTATATAGAACCGGTGCACGAGTTTTTGAAGGCACAAAAAAAGCAGAGAAGCGGTAAACTAAATGTGTGAAAGAAAATCTACCGGATTTTTCTGCTTTTGTACTTCCAATA
>DATKGO010000033.1:0-7555 GCA_035510695.1 Patescibacteria group bacterium
GGAGTATGTTAAATGCAAATTGGTATTTATGAGAGGGGTCTTACTATTAGTGGGCCTTTAAGGAATAATGGAAATAAGGGTGCTATCGGATCACGTGAGGTAAAAGGGTTTTCTAAACATTGTCGCAAAGCTCTTACGTGGCAATTTTTACAAGGGCCTTGGAAAAGCATGTTAACGCTGACGCTTCATGAACATAAAGAATATGATTATAAGGTTGTAAAAAAACAGTTAAATTCATGGCTTCAAAACATGCGAAATAATGAAATAAAATATCTTTGGGTCCTTGAATTTCAGCATAGAGGTACCCACCATTTTCATGTATGGATGGATAGGCAATTCGATGATGTGCCGGAATGGGAAGATGACAAGGGAAATAGTTGGCGGTGGCTTATGAAATCTTGGTTGAATATTACTAATCAAAATTATGATTTAGCTGCTGAAAAATTCGCATTTCACCAATCAACGTACGTAAATTGGACTATAGATGTACGGGCAAATTATGCTACAAAATATGCTGCTAAAAATCAGCAAAAGGTACTTCCTAAAGGAGTTAAAAAATTTGGTCGATGGTGTGGGTGGTCTCGGGGAATTGAGTTGATTAAAGAAATAATTGATATTGGTGGGAAGGAAAATAAGTATCTTTGTCGTGCGGACAAGTTGTCATGTATTAAGGCAAAAAGATGTATTAAAAGGCTAGTTGAACATCACTCAAAGTTCCGTTTCACAAGAGACGAAAAGAAAATGATGCTTCCAATGAAGTTGATTATTCGAGAAAGCCTTGTGGATGCTTGCTTAAGAATTATTGATTATTGTTTATTTGGAATGGATGTTTCGAAGGGTTTTGAACCTGTTCCTTTTTAGGGGTTTTTTACTATGGATAAAGTCGTTCTATTGAAATGTCCTGTTTGCAATGTAGTCTTAGAAATATCACAATTTTCTTTTGATTATCATGGGGAATTAGTATTAAATTGTTTTAATTGTAAGAATTTCGTAAAAGTGTATTTAAGATATGGGATTTTAGGTTATGGGAGGGATGAGCTTGATAAAGCTTCGATTGCTTTTGAAAAAGCTGTTATTGCCCATGTTGTTTCTAAGGATTTTAGGGATTTTTGTGATTTTATTTCTATTTCTAAAATGTATGAAGGAGGGAATCATGCCTAACGGGAGATGTGGTAAGTGTGGTGATGAAATGAATATGAGTGGGTCAAGTGAGGAGCCTGATTATATTACTTGGCATTGTCCATTTTGTGGAAACATTGAAAAAGAACCTTTTAATGAGGACGAGCATGAAATTATGGAAGAATTGCAGGGTTTTTGAATGAAAAACTTACAGTTAGATTTTTGTGATATCTTTGAATGTGAAGGGTGTGTTTTTAATGGAATTAAGATTTGTAGTACGCAAAGAGGTGTTTTATGTAAGCAAGTAAAAAAGCCAAGGAGATTGGAATTTTTATTGCTTAAAAATCCTTCTGAAAAGAAAAGTGGAAAAAACAAGGAGGTTTTGGGTTTCGTAAAATAGTAAATAAAGTTGTTGACAAATTTATTTTTTTATGTTATTATAATAGTATTCAGTTTTTATTTACATTTATCAGGGGGTTTCATTATGGCAAAGGTTCAAGTTATTGAAACGTTTGTTGAGGAATGTCAGGCTCAACCTGCTTCAAGTTTTACGAATTCCGAGGGTGTGAAAATGGATTTTGAAGCCAAGCCTGCTCGGGTCGTAAATGGTGCTCTTGTTGAATTGGTGGATGATAGGCGTTGTAGGGCTGCTGTTGAGTTGCCCGTTTTTGGCAAAGAGATAAAAGCAGGCGATATTCTTACGATCGAATGCAAAAACTTGCAACTATTTGAACGGGTTTGGCCTGTTCGTAACATTTCGCGTTATACTCCGGCTTCTCAGGTTAAAAAGCAGAATTCCTAAGTTATAAGGGGTATATTGTGATTACTTTGATTAAAATTGCATTAAGTCAAGTTGTTTTCTTTTTTCGTTCGCCGATTTTTTATTTTCATGACGGCAAGGGAAATAAGTGGTCTCGGCTTGATGCGTTATTAGTTCTCATATTAATATCGATGTTGCTTTTATGGTTTTTCTATGCCATGCATATTGTTTTTGATTCTTTAAATCCGAGGTGAAGAATGGACGAGATAAGTAGACTAGATTGGCGGCAAAAATGAATATTCCTGATACTAGTGACCCGAATTTTCAGGCTTTTATAACTGGGTTTATGCTGCCTTTTCTTTCTAGTGCTTTTGGTTTTGCTGTTTTCGTTATTCGGAAAATAATTTCAAATGCTGATCATCAAAATTGATCGCATCCGAATAATGTTTATATAGGAAGGATGTTTTATTATGAATTGGAGTTCTTTGGCAGATTCCGCTAATTCGGTTATAACCTCGGCGGCTAATGGAGCGGCTCCTGGTGTTATTGCTGTTATTGGCATTACGGTGGGTATTGCGGTTGTGATTCACATATTGCGGAAAGCCGGTCGCTAGGCTAGCTCGCAATTGAAGGGCCGGTCTTCTTCTCCCCCGAAGAAACCGGCCTTTTTTACTTTAAGGAAAATATGTTTATTTCTACTATTGCTGATTCTGCTTTTAGTGTCGTTTCAAGTGCTGCTAATGGTTTTGCTCCTTTGCTGCTTGGAACAATGGGCTTTATTATAGGTATTTCTGTTGTAATTAAAATGATTAGGATGGGTTATTAAATGGGTTATTTCTGGTTTATTCTTTGGTTTGTTTTGCTTTTTTTATGTACTTGGGCAAACTTGAAAAGGAAGCAGACTGAAAAGTTTTTTGGTCCTAAGAGTTTTATTGATCGTGAGCATGAGGATGGTAAATAATGGGTTATATTTTAATTATTTTAAAATGGGTGTTTCGTTTTTTAAAAAGCATTTTTCCTATAATTGTAAAGGGTGGTTTTACTTTAACTGGTATTTGGACTACTATTAAGACGTTGTTTGCTATGTCTGGAACTTTAATGCTTATTGGGTTAGAACCTACCTTAGAGGTTATACTTGAAATGATAACGGGTATTAAAGGTCCTGTAACTTGGTTTATTCAGTTAATGCTGAATAATGCTTTAAATTACTTAACAACGCATCTTATAAATGTTAATCCTCAGGCTGCAATTGATTCTCTTTATGCTTCTCAACCTCATTTAATGCAGTATTGTTGTTATATTGGCTTGACGGCTGCTTTACAATTAATATTCGATGGAATAATAAACGGAATGGCAACGATTTTGAATATTGAAATGACGGTTCTTGCTTTCAAAATCAAAACGTCGATGTTCTTGAGGATGCGATAGTATCGCAAAGGGGTAACTTAATGATGGACTTTGAAGCGAAATATGAAGAATTAAACCTTTTGTATTTAAAAGGTATAAATGCCCGAACGAATTTGGGTCTGGGGGTTGGCAGAGGAGCAAAAGGGCTTATGCTCGCGGCGTTCTTCGTATTTATGATTTATTCTTTTTCGTTTTGTCAAATGTACGATACTGCTACATATGATGCATCTTATAAGCTTGATAATAGTGATTCATGTAAAACAGCAGCCTTTTTTTTGACTATAAATTCTCCTGCTACTGTTCAGGTTGCTATAAGTGATTTTAAAGCATACATGTCTGATTATTGGGGTTCTACGCCGTATACCATTTTGTCTGTTGAAGGTGGTCAGGGTGGTCAGTATGAAATAATTTATTTTTTTAATACTAATTTCGGCAGCCATGATTGCGATTGTTTTAACACTTATAAGCCTTATGCTGATACTACCATTTATAAGGCCACGTCTAATTGTGATGGTTCATCTTCTAATTCAGGTCAATTAACTGATTCTCATATGTCGATTTTTATGTGGTTTTTCTGCGGATTAGTATGCGGTAGCTTATTCTGCTGGGGGGTCTTTTTTAATAAATGAAAGCAATAATTTCAAAGTATCAATTTGCTTATTTGTCAATTTTTATTATAATTATATTGGGATTGGGGAGGTGTTTTGCTGCTTGTGATATTAGGACGGGAACATATAATTTAGGATGGGGTTGCTCCGATGCTGTTTCTTGTGCTCAGAGTGTCGCTTCTGGAATTGGCGCATATGTAGTGTCGGTAACAATGAATGGCGCGAATTCGTTTACTGCTACATTTTTAATGAAAAACAATAGTAATTCTTCTGTAGATTGCGGATGCCTAGAGGCTCAAAAAACGGTAGGAACATTTACGCAACAAGGGAATTTGATTAATGCAGGTTCTCATGATATGCCGCAAAACCATACGTGTGGTGATGCTGCTTTCGATTCAACTGTTAATCCTATTGTTGGTACAAGCTGCTCTGAATTAGGTGATATAAATCCAAATAAACCTCCGGTGATAAATGGTATTCCAATAACAAGTGGAAAATGGGTCTATGTAACATTGCATAGGACTACTAATTCAGGTGGTCCTATGTCGGATACTTCGTTTAAAACCGTAACGAGTCATGGTTGTAGTGATATTTCTATAAATGGATTACCTCTTTCAAAGGGTAATGCTCATGATTCTACGTATAATGAAGATGGTGTTGTATTGCATGCTTGTGTACAGGATGGCTCCGTAAAGGCTGGAACATGTTCCTCTTTGGGAATTGATACGGGTTGCGGTGGTGCCACTTCGTTTAATTATGGTTCAAATAATGATTCTATTTTAAACACTTGTAAATTTGGCGAGCCGTCCATTGATTCAGTTGATTCTACTAAGGGGCAAGTTAAGAAAACTACGGATACGACTAAAGGCGCTCAATCTATTGTGAATACTAATGGTATAATCGATGCGCAAAACCAGACTACGCAAGCTGTGAATAATGGAAATGGTATTTTAGGGGAATTAAAGACAATATTAACAAGTATGGCTCAAGACATTCATGCAATCCCGGGTTTTTTAGAAAAATTATGGACCGGCAATGATACGGGTGGTGTATTTGATACTACGCAAGGGAGTCCTGTAGTACATGATTCGGGGGTTGATACTACTTTGGGATATATGCATCTTAGTGATTCGTCAAGATTGTTGAATAAGTTTCATGCAAAAATGGATAGTATCCGAGCATCTGACAGTGGCGATACGAATATTCATATTGACAGTGTTGTTGTAAGCCATACTTTCGATAGTCTTAGGGTAAATTGGGGTGATACAAGTACTTCTGGCTGTCCTTGTGATAGTCAAGCTTTTTCAATTAACTTTATGAATAAGCCTTTTTATATAAATGCCTGCATAGGAAATATTGGTCAATATTTAAGACCTGTTTTTAAGATATTAGCTTTATTAATGGTATTTTTCTTTTTCAGAAATACAGTATTTAAAGTAATTTCTCAGTTCTTTACTTCTGGGTGGGGTGGTCGGGGTTAAATGATTGGTTCCAAAATTTACAATAGGTAAATGATCTATCATAGACAAAATCGGCGCGGATTGCAGATTTTGAAAATTTGGTTCCAATACTTACAAAGGGGGGATTTTCTTCATGGCTTTACTTCTTTATACGGGTGTTGCTGGTACTGGCAAAACGCTTTACGCTATTCAAAAATACATAATTCCTGAACTTTCGAAAGGCAATCAGATTTACACGAACATTGACGGTATTGTATTAGCAAGAATATCGTTGTTATTTGATCAGGATCTTATTCAGCTAGAAAGGGGTTTTCATGATCTTAAAGATCCAGGTCGATTTTGGGAGGAGTTAAAACAAAATTCAATGTGTGTTTTGGATGAAGCGCAAAACATTTTTTCTAATCGTAATTGGCAAGATAGAAATAATGTGGATTGTGTAAAATATCTCATGGAACATAGGCATTACGGTCATCAGCTAGTTTTTATATCTCCGCATATAGATGCAATGGATGCGGGTATTAGGAGAGTTGCCGAATTGACATATAAGCATAAAAGTTTTTCTATAATTGGTGGTGCAAAGACGGTGAAATGTGCTGTTTTTTCTCAGGCGAATATTAATAATGAACCGCTTCAGACTTTTACTTGGAAACATGATACTCGAATTTACGATTGTTATAAATCGTATTTTTTAGAAGGTACCGTTGAAAAAAAGGTTAAGGTCAATATATTCCGTGACCCGAAGCTAATATTTATTGTTTTGGTTGTCATTGCATCGTCGATTTGGGCTATAAGTTCTTTTCCTAAAATGAGTCATAGGTTTTTTAATAAGGGACATAAAATATCTTCGTCAGTTAAATTGAACATGCCGGATATAAAGTCTGTTCGTTCTCAGGCGATAATTATTAATGATTCTCTATTGGTAGGGAAAGATTATAGAAGGGTAATAAGATGATCACGGTTAAAAATCTTAGATTTATGATGGTAATCATTCTCTATTTGTCAAGCAATGCATTGTCAACCGAGAAGCAAAATACTTATTCTATAGATGGAAATTATTCCTACCATGACGCGCTGCGTGCATTAGGGCTAAAAACTAATCGATCGGTTTTAGGTGCTACTTCTGGTCTTGAATTGATTAGGCCGTTTGATATATGCAATAAGTCTTTTAAGGAGGCTGTTGAGGAGGTTAAGAAAAATCTAAAAACGGATGGTTATTTGCTTTATCTTGATACGAATATGTTCTATGTAGTAAGGGAAGATAGTTTAATGGAACGAGAGCAGTCGAAAAAAGATTCTGTTTACGTGGTGTTATTACCTTATTCAAAGCACTATGTTGTTACTTCAAGTAAGTCGGAATACCTGAATTCAAAGATAATTGATAGGGAAAATTATGTTAAGGACTCAATTGAAAAATATCATAAAACTCATTTTAATGTTTATCGTTGCGATATGTATATGATCGGTTCTACGGTAAATGATAGTTCTTCTAGGGGCATTTTGTTAGGAAGCCCGTTAAATTTGAGTGTTTCGACTAGTAGCATTATGTCAACTAATATACAGTTAGGCTTGGTGGCCGGAGATAATTATGTAAGAGATTCACTTAATTTTCAAAGGCATTTAATCTTTTTCCTTAGGGGCGATTCTTCAATTAATTTAATGTTCGGTGACGAGTCTAGGCGGTCTAATGCGGTAATTACTTCGGCCACTGGTGCTGTTTCGACGTCTTATGAGTCTGTTTATAATGGTCTAAATTTGGATGTAGGGCCTACACATTATAGGCTGACTTATAGGTTGGATGCAAACCAGATAGCGCTTTCTGGGGTACCCGGGAGCCTTGTGGTAGGTTCTTCTCTTTTTAATGATGTTCAGTTACAAAGAAATTGGTTAATATTTAAATACCATACCAAATCAATGGTACTTTTTTATTTCGCTGCATACTTAAACGTACAGAAAATGCAACAAGAAATAAAAGAAGAATAGAGTCACCGGCCGGATCGACGGACGCGGCCGCAGGCCGCGACGGCGTACGGCCTGCTTGTTATAAAGGTTAAATAATCAATATAGGGAGTATGTTAAATGCAAATTGGTATTTATGAGAGGGGTCTTACTATTAGTGGGCCTTTAAGGAATAATGGAAATAAGGGTGCTATCGGATCACGTGAGGTAAAAGGGTTTTCTAAACATTGTCGCAAAGCTCTTAC
>DATKGO010000034.1:0-21183 GCA_035510695.1 Patescibacteria group bacterium
TATTGGAAGTACAAAAGCAGAAAAATCCGGTAGATTTTCTTTCACACATTTAGTTTACCGCTTCTCTGCTTTTTTTGTGCCTTCAAAAACTCGTGCACCGGTTCTATATACTTATGCACATTATGTATTGTACCTTCTACGAAAAGGTGATCGTATTGTTTGCTAACTACTTTTTACAAGAGTATAATTAAGCATTATGGCTCAGCTTTTGGGACTCATTCTTTTGTCCTTCGTCATATCAATCATCCTTATCGTTCCTTTTATCGATTTTCTCTACAGAATTAAACTTCAGCGCCAGAAGCAAGTCACGCGTGATATTTTCGATAAGCGTACACCTACTTTTGATAAATACAATGCCTGGAAAGTCGGAACTCCGTTTGGTGGGGGAATTATCATTATTTTAATTGTTTCAATTTTGACTTTTTGGGCTTACGGGATTTTCAACATTGATACTAAGCCTTGGGAAGCTTTTGTTCTCTTTTTTGGCTTTATCGGCTTTGGACTGCTGGGTTTGTATGATGACATGAAAAAAATGGTCAATGGTAATGGAAAACATATTTTTTGGGGTCTGCGTTTTCGTCACAAGTTTCTTATTCAATGGATTTTAGCTATTATTATTGCCGTTGTTTTTTACACTCAACTTAACGGTAATTTTCTTTTTATTCACGGTATCGGTTCGCTCCATTTGGGAGCATTTTTTATTCCTTTCGCGGCTTTTATAATCGTTTCTTTCGTGAACGCGTTTAATATTACCGACGGATTGGACGGCCTGGCTTCGGGATCATTTCTTGTTTGTTTAATTGCTTTTCTGGCGATCAGCCAGCAGCAGCTGGATCAGTCTTTGGGAATTTTTATTGCTGTTTTGATCGGCGCGATAATTGCCTTTTTATATTTTAATATTTATAAAGCCAGAATTTGGCTGGGAGATGTGGGCTCTTTGTCTTTGGGAGCCGCGTTAGCTGTCATTGGTTTGCTGACCGGTAAGACGCTGGCTTTGATGATCATCGGCGGAATATTTGTCCTGGAAGTGGCTTCTTCTCTTATTCAACTACTGAGTAAAAAGTATTTGAAGCGAAAAGTTTTTCCGGCAGCGCCATTGCATTTGTGGTTGCTTAGACGCGGTTGGGAAGAGCCGAAAATCGTCATGCGGGCATGGATTATCGGCATTTTCTTCGCCATACTCGGGTTATATCTCGCATTTATTGGGTAAAGCAAATTCGGGGTCCTGCCTTGCTTCACCCCCGTCCGACGTTCCACCCCTGTCTCGTTGAGACTCGCAGGCGAGCTCCCCCGCTTTCGCTCAGTCCGCTCATCACTTCGTTGCGGGCGCTCGTCGGGGGACCCCCGCGCAAGTCACCCCTCTTCACAAGCTCGTTGTTGTTAATTTGTGAGTAGTATAGAATAATTACATGAGGCGGATTGACGGTGTTTTGTTGTTGTTAGTTATTGGTTTGGTTTTATTTGGACTTCTGATGATTTATGATGCCTCCTCGGTTATCGCATTTCGTGATTTCGGCGATAAATTTCACTATATTAAAGATCAGTTCATTTGGGCAATCCTGGGAATAATTTTGCTTTTTATTTTCAGTAAAATAAATTATCATCTCTTTTTTAACATTTCCCTGATTCTTTTGGTAGCTGCCATTATACTTTTGATTTTGGTGTTTATACCCGGAATCGGCCAGCATGAATTGGGAGCCAGCCGCTGGATTAATCTTCATTTCACCAGTCTGCAGCCTGCCGAATTTGTAAAATTAGCTTTGGCAATTTATTTGGCCGCCTGGTTCTCCCAAAAGGAAAAAGGTCGGTTTATGGCTTTTTGTTTACTTATCGGATTGGTAATGGTGCTGGTTATGGTGCAGCCGGATATGGGAACAGCCAGCATTATTTTGATTGAAGCTTTGGCAATTTATTTTCTTTCCGGTGGAAGTCTGAAATATTTTTATATGGTAATTCCGGGAATAATTGCTCTGGGATTAGTGCTTATAGCGCTTGCGCCGTATAGATTAGCCAGGTTAACCGCTTTTTTGGCGGTTGATCAGTCGGTGAGTAATGCATCTTATCATTTAAAACAAGTTCTGATCGCGCTGGGTTCGGGGGGCATTTTCGGTTTGGGCTTGGGTAATTCTTTACAAAAATATGCTTATTTACCCGAAAATGTAACGGATTCGATTTTTGCCATTATTGCCGAAGAATTAGGATTAATCGGTTGTATTGTTCTTATTGCCGTGTTTATGCTGGTAATTTGGCGCGGTTTTTATATAGCTTCGCACGCAAAAGATATGTTTGGAAAACTTTTGGCAGGAGGAATTATCATATTTATCGGTATTCAGGTAGTGATAAATTTGGGTTCCATGACGGCATTATTTCCTCTCACCGGTGTGCCTTTACCTTTTATTTCCTATGGCGGATCGGCTCTTCTGATTGATTTAGCAGCAATTGGTATACTTTTGAATGTTTCCGGATCAGTGGAAAAGAGGTAAAATGATATTAAGTTATAAAGTTGAAAGTTATAAGGTTATAAAGTTCATAAAGTTGAAGGAATTAAATTAAATACTATGAAGATTTGTTTGATTGGAGGGCATCTCGGACCAGCTTTGGCATTGCTTGATTACGTCCCAAGTCATTGGCAGGTGGTATTTTTGGGTAGACAAAATGTTTTCGAAGGAGATCCCGGTCTTTCTTTAGAATATCAAGCGATAACCAAACGAGATATTCCTTTCTATCCGTTGACGACCGGCCGATTGCAGAGAAAGCTGACCAAAAGAACTCTATTATCATTACCTAAAGTGCCGGTTGGATATTTGCAGGCGTTACGTTATTTGAGAAAAGAAAAACCCGATGTCGTTTTTGGATTTGGAGGATATGTTTCATTGTCAGTGGGACTCGCGGCAAAGACGCTGGGAATACCGGTAGTTATTCATGAACAGACCCTCCGGGCCGGTTTAGCAAATCGCTTTTTAGGAAGATTTGCTGAAAAAATTTACATTTCTTGGGAATCATCCCGTAAATATTTTCCTGCGAATAAAACAATTGTTACAGGTAACTTACTCAGAAAAACAATTATTGATTCTCTTTCCGCGTCGAAAAACAAAAAAGCTATAGGTACAGATCCTGTTTTATATATAACCGGCGGCAGTGCGGGATCCCATTCCATCAATGTAATCGTTGAGGAAATTATTGAAAGATTACTTGGAAAATATACGGTGATTCATCAAACAGGGGATGCTTTGGAATTTGGGGATTACACACGTTTGATCAAACGGCGGGAATTATTGCCTTTAGTATTAAGGAAGAAATATACAATCATGAAATTTATAGAACCATCAGATGTGGGAGAAATTTATAGGAATGCCGATTTGGTTATTTCTCGATCAGGTGTAAATACGATGACAGAGTTACTTGTTATGAAAAAATCTTGTCTTTTGATTCCGCTTCCGCATGGACAGCGTGATGAACAAATCGAGAACGCGGCATATTTGAAAGAAAAAGGTCTTGCGACTGTTTTATTACAGAAAGACGCAACAGGGGAAAGTTTACTTGCCACAATAGATAATATCATGAGCCATATTACGGATTTTTCTCTTAACGCGCCGGTAGATACATCGATACATTTACATGCTGCTTTTCATGTGGTTGATCTGCTTGGTTCCCTTTATGAAAAAAAAGAAGATAAAAAACCGTAAAGTTATTCTTCGTAACAAACGTATATTTATAAGTTCATTAATTTTCAGTGTAACAATTATTGCGATTTCTGCCGGTATTTTTTTCTACCGTACTTTTCGGCCGAAATATTATGTTACTCCGCTGGCAGTAGTGTCTTATAAAAATACATTTACGACTATAAATTCGACGTCGGATATGGTCTCACAGATTAAACAAATGCTGAATAAAGAAAATATTTCTTATACAAATGTCAGTTTGAATAGTCAAAATACTTGTCAAATTACTCTTCCACAGCAGCAGCAGGTGTTTTTGGCAACGGATAAAGATCTTTCCCTGCAAATAGCCTCTTTACAATTGATCACGTCTCGTCTTACAATGGAAGGTAAGCGGTTCAGCCGGTTGGATTTACGTTATGACAATCCGGTCATAACTTTTGCTCAATAATATAATTATATGAATGAAGGGAAAATTGTCGTTGCTATAGATGTCGGAAGTTATAAGATTGTTACTATCATTGCCAGAGTGGATGAATATATAAATATTCTTGGCGTCTCCGAAGTGAAATCCACCGGAATTAGAAAAGGACAAATCGTGGATATTGAAGAAGCGGTAAACGCGATTAACAGTTCTTTGGAAGCCGCCGAGCGTATGGCCGGTTATTCGGCTTCGCATGTGGTTATTTCAATTGGCGGAAGTCAGATTGAAAGCCAAAATTCGCGCGGAGTTGTGGCGATATCCAACCAAAACGGAGAAATTACTCAATCCGATCTGGATCGGGTAATTGATGCAGCCAGAGCAATTTCGATGCCATCCACCCGGGATATTATTCATGTTTTACCACGAAATTATATAGTCGACGGGCAGGAAGGCATTAAGGATCCGATAGGCATGTCCGGAGTCCGTTTGGAGGTCGACACACACATTATTTCAGCCAATAGTATCTCAGTCAGAAACTTGGAAAAAGCTTTTTCGGAAGTGGGTGTGGACGTTGATAATTTTGTATTTAACGGTTATGCCAGCGCGCAATCCGTGTTAACCGATACGGAAAAAGAATTAGGTGTGGTTTTGGTGGATATTGGTGCTGCGACCACGGATATCGCGATTTATACCGAGGGTTCAATCTCTTATTCATCGGTTTTAGCGATCGGAGCTCGGCACGTAACTAATGATTTGGCAATTGGACTTCGAATTTCACTGGAAAGTGCCGAGAAGATTAAATTATATCTTTCTCATTTAGCTAATAAGCGTGTTCAATTTAGCGAAGTTGAAGAATTTGAAGGTAAGAAAAAAGAACGTCCAAGTGATGAAATTGATTTGACATCCTTAAATTTGCCGGAAGAGCTGAGGAAGGTTTCGCAAAAGACTTTAGTGGAGGGAATTATACGGCCGCGTATGAATGAGATTTTTACCATGATCGGTTTGGAAATTAAAAAAAGCGGTTTTGGCGGTCAAACACCGGCCGGAATTGTAATTACAGGCGGGGGAGCGATGACTGTAGGCGTTAAAGATTCGGCAAAAAGAATTTTGGCTATGCCGGTTCGTACCGGCGGTCCGAATAACATTAAAGGAATTATTGACGAGGTACAGGGACCGGCTTTTGCCACAGTTGTGGGTCTTACTTTATGTACTAGCGGAGGAGACGGTAAAAAGGCTAATAATTTTAATATGAGTAATATTAAACTGCCGACCGGCGGGGCAGGAAAATTAGCGAAGAAATTTTTTTCGTTGATAAAGTCCTTCATTCCGTAATAAGTTCATAAAGTTATCAAGTTCATAATGTTTATAAAGTACAAGAATTTTTCCATTAACTTTATAACCTTATAACATTCAACTTTATAACTAATTAAGCTTGCAATTCAGAGGTCTATCTGCTAGGATTTGACCAACATGTTAATTCGGCCTCAAACGAACAATTTTGCCAAGATTTCAGTCATTGGCGTAGGCGGCGGCGGTGGAAATGCTACCAATTCCATGATCAAAAGCGGGAATATTCAGGGTGTTGATTTCATCGCACTTAATACAGATGCTCAAGCTCTTTTGCGCAACGGAGCGGAGACAAAAATTCAAATAGGTGAGAATTATACCAAAGGTCTGGGATCAGGCGGCGATCCCGAAACAGGCCGTCAAGCTGCCGAAGAATCGGAAGATAAAATAAGACAAACCTTGCAGGGATCAGATATGGTTTTTATTACTGCGGGTATGGGCGGCGGTACCGGAACCGGAGCGTCTCCGGTTGTGGCGCAAATTGCCAAAGAAGTCGGCGCGCTGACTGTAGCGGTTGTGACTAAGCCGTTTACTTTTGAAGGAACCAGACGCATGGTTGCCGCGGAAGAGGGAATTGAAAATATAAAAGATAAAGTTGATACTCTTATCGTTATCCCCAATCAGCGAATTCTTGATGTTGTTGATCGTAAATTGTCTTTGCTTGAGGCTTTTAAAGTGGCCGATTCTGTTTTGCTTCAGGGAGTTCAGGGAATTTCGGAAATTATCACGCTTCCGGGACTTATTAATGTTGACTTTGCCGATGTAAAAACCATCATGTCCAATGCCGGTTCGGCGCTGATGGGAATCGGTACTGCCAGCGGAGAAAACAGAGCCCAAATGGCGGCGAAAGCGGCAATTGCTTCACCTCTGCTTGAAATTTCCATGGAAGGCGCGAGAGGCGTTTTGTTCAATATCGTCGGCGGCGCGGATCTGGCGATGACCGAAGTGGATGAAGCGGCGAAGATTATCGCCGGAGCTGCAGATCCCGATGCAAACATTATTTTCGGCGCTACGATTGACGAATCAATCACAGATTTTTTGCGTATTACAGTGGTAGCTACAGGTTTTGATCAAACGAAACAGCGCATGCAGCAGTTTGTTTTACCGTCGAACAAATGGGTGGAAGAAAGACAGCAGCAGCAACAACAGCCTCCGCAACCGCAGCAGACTAGTCAGACTTTGCCGAATCCTTTCGTGATAAACGGAAATACCTTAAATAATAATAACGCGAATAATAACAATAATAATGGGAATCAGGTGAGTCAGAAGAATAATGATCAGCCGCAAAAGTCCGATGAAGAGGAATGGGACATCCCCGCATTCCTAAGACAAAAGAATTGAGGCTAATTCTTGTTTTTTAGAATTAAAATAAAAAAACGATCTCACGCTCCCTAATAATAACACCTTAGCTAGGTGTTTTTTTGTTGTCATAGGGCAATCATAGCATGTCGATTTTGACATGTACAAGTGGGAGTACGCCAGATAGAAATAGTGCGGAAACTGATTGCTTTTAGGCTCAAAACGTGCTATAATTAGTACAGTTTTACGTAGCAACAATATCTATATTATCTATCTTGAGCAACTCCCAAATATGGGAGTATGCAGATAAATACAGAAGATTTTGTTTCCTTTATTACCATTAAAAAAAGCCTCGCAAAGCAAAGTGTTCGTCACTGTGCAATCAGGATTCGTGTTATTAACGAATGGTTTGCCGATAAAGAATTAACAAAAGAAAATGTCGAGAAATTCTTTCTGGAATTAAAGGAAAAGGGACTAAAAAATAATACATTAAATACTTACTACTTTGTATTCCGGCAATTAAAAGATTATTGCTTGGATAGAAATTTGCCATCAGATTTCCTCAATGGTTTCAAATCGTTCAAAAAAACCAAACCTGATATTATAATATTTACCCCAGAGGAAATTGAAAATATTCTCAACACTTCGCTTACATACGGCAAATTCTATGGCAAAGATTGTTCCTTTTTAGATTTTCGTTATAGAACGATGACTATGTTTCTTGCATACACTGGCTGTCGTTATGCGGAAGCAGCAGAATTACAAATAAAACGCTTAGATATAAGTGCTGGCAAGGCAATTTTTATAAATACAAAAACTAATGAAAACAGGACAGTTTATTTTACAGATCCATTAAAAAGTAATTTGGAAATTTTAATAAAAGATAGAAGTCCAAATGATTACGTTTTCAGAAATACAAAAGAAAAGCAGGTACATGTTCAGGATTATTCAGATGATCTCAAAAGACGTGCGATTGCAGCAGGAGTTACTAAACGTACCTTCCCTCATAATTTTAGACATTCTTATTGTACTATGATGTTGGAAGCAGGCGTGCCTATCACAGAAGTTGCAACTCTTGTAGGACACAGAGATATTCAGACAACATTTTCAACCTACATGCACTTGGCAGATAAAACTTTACAAAGAGCTGCATTAAGACACCCGCTTGTTCGTAAGAATGTTGACCCGCAAGAAATACTAAAAGCAGTAAGAGATACACTTGAAGGATTTAATCTTAGAGGAGATAGCAGATTTAATTTTGATATTAACGATAGTAATAATGACAATGTTGATTCTCTCGTGTTTAGTTTATCTATTCGTAAGTCATCTTGTGATCTCAATAATGAGGGAAAGAATAACTGACCCTCACTATCAAACCGCAAGCAACCCCATAACCTTTCTGTTTTACGTAGCAAAAAGATCAAGCATTACTATCTGATTATTTGCACATATATTTTTAAGATAGATACACGAAGCTAGAAAAATAGTTATTCTTTGTTTCATAGAATTTGATTTTTTTCGTAACCAAAGTTTGTTGTTTCATCTGATGTCTGTGTTGTATATTTTATCTCAGTGAATATTCCGCTAGCTCCATCAAAGTTCATGGTAATTTCTCCCCCCGATGAAGAATGTCGAAAACTCTCTAAAATAATCATTGACATACGTTGAATATAAGGTGCGTTAAATTTTTGGTAAGGTCGCCAGATAAGGATTGTACCTGAGAGTTGAGAAAGTACTCCACCACCGCCATACACATCTGCAATTGTTGGTTTCCGTATAATAGAGATAGTTTCGTCAAAAATTTTTTCAGGTATACGATCTTTGAGAATAGCTTTTATCCCATTTGGTGCTTCGCTCATTACAGTATTGGGTTTAGTGTGAACAACTGGGAAAATAGTGAGATTGTGTTTTTTAGCAAGGGAAGTAATCATGGAAAGTGAACTGGCAAGTATTTCCCAGCCTCTCTGTTGGGCTGTGGCCATTGTGTTAAATGTCGTCAAATTATCAATAAAAATGACCTGCGTTTTCCATTTAACAAATTCTTTTATCTTTTCGACAATTCTTGGAAATGATAACGTTCCTTGTTTATCTCTTAATTCATCACCATCAATCCCTGAGTATTGGAGTAATGGAGCGAACTTGGTCATGCACTCAGTTCTTAAGTTTTTATGTATCTCTATAAACTCTTTCGGTTTGCGATAGTGGACAGCAGATAATGCAGTAGCAAATTCTTGTGCTGTAAGTTCTGTGTTAATGTATCCTACGGGTACGTTGTTCAGCAATAATTGATTAAGCATATTGAGGCAGAATGATGTTTTTCCGCATTTTTCAAGTCCTGAAACACAATAGCAATTGCCCGCTCGGAATCCATTTATTAGGCCGTCAATTTTAGAAAACCCTGAGAAATGTTTAAGACCTGCTTCTTTTTCTGAACTGTTTAGTAAATCAACAATACTAGTTCTAAATGGTTTTGCTTGCTCAAAGAGTTTTATAAAATTCTCCTTTGTGTATCCTGCTTGAAAATATTCGGTGATGTCTTTAATCCCTTCTGGCAGAACGACTTTAAGACATCGTTCGACTCCAAGTTCGTTGGCTGCATTTAACGCCCCCTCCCGTCCTTTTTGGTCTGTATCATAAATAATATAAATTTTTTCAAACGAAGAAAAATCAGAAAGCCATTCTTTATTAAAGGTTTGCTCTCCACCTGTGCCACTCCACATCGGTAGTTCCGTTTCCTGCCATGCCAGTATAGAATCAAATTCTCCTGCACATAAATATCCTGTTTTCCCCGTGTTTTCTGCTGTTTTGAATAAACAAACTTTAGATTTAGCCTTGTGTTTGTATTTTGGCGTTTGATAAAAAAAGCGGTATTTTTCTCCTGTTGGTATCGGAATGATGACGCAGTCCTTATTTACCCGCAGTCCAAAATGCTGTGCTGTTTCAGGCCTAATTAGCCTTGATTGCAAATATGTTTCAGGATTTATATTCTCAACTTTATGATTTTGGTTTTGCTCTTGATAAGATGAAAAGTATCCAGGACATAACCATTCAACTGCTGCTTTGAAATCAATTTTCATTACTTCTTCAACCAAGTTGATGACATCACCCTTTTTACCACAAGCTTTACATTCCCAGCGATTTACGTTGGGCATAAATACAAGAGAAGGGTTTTTATCTTCGTGATTAAAGCAATGTGCACATAGGGTATTGCCTTCATACCCAAATGTTTGTATGCCGAGTTTTTTTGCTACTTCCACGATTGGATAATTTTGTTTTAATTCAGAAATACTTATTTTAGCCATTTTCAATACCCCCTTTTGAATAACTCGTAACGTCAGTTGCAAAGTCGAATAAAAGTTTTGTTATTTCGTTGTCACTCAGATTTTCTAAGTTATTGTTCTCGTATTGTTTCCTTACGGAATTGGGTAAATGAACGGTTGGTGAGGATTCTTTTTGTCTATCTAGAGCGGGAGATGGATTTGAAGTTATTTCTTTTGTACTACTTTCTTTTGTGTGTAAAGTATACTTAACTAGTTTTTCTTTGTCATACTTTACTAGTTGGGTAAGTTTAACCAGTTTACTTGGGTAATCGTCTAAGCAGAATTGCCATTCGTTACAAGCTTTTTTGCTCCTACCTTTTTTTACTAGTAAAATTAACTTTACTTGTAGTAGCCTAGAAAGTACTGCAACTATCGTAGGTCTACTGAGGCCAAGTTTATTTTCAAACTGCGTAAGACTTATCTGGTCGGTCTTCTTATGAAAACCATAAATTTTACGAGCAATAAATACCAATACGGCTTTCTCAGAAGCATTTGTAGCAGAACTCATTAATATCTCCATGAGTTCGTTCGGTATTTGTGTAAATGTATTATTTGTGATCTCCATAGATTTTGTCTCCATTGGTTTCTCTCTGAAAAAGTAAATCTTTCAGGTTGTTATATTCGGAAAAAACTAATTTCACTGGAAGTGATCCGCCAGAAAAATATTCAGTCTCGATTTTTTTGGCGACTAAGGCGGGGGAAAAGGTAAACAATTTGGTTTTAGCATCTAAATTTTCAAGACCGAGAAATTTTACTCTGCCAGAAGATAAGAGGTACGAAGCTACAAATAAATTTTTGGTTTGATAAATATCCATAAGTTTCTTTTGTTGTGGTTTTTTTGTCGCAAAAAAAGCGACTTGAAAGTCGCCGATCCCACAAAAAAAGACGAACTTCCGTATGGATTTTCATCTTTATATAGTTTTAATTTATTTGTATTTTATATTTATTTATCTGAATTCAGTGTACAATAGAATGTGGAAAAAAGCAAGGGTTAGAACTAAGATTGAATTAGGCTCAAAATTGATGCGGTGTTTAATCTTCCTATTATCTCAGACAAAGTAGAGCATTGAATTTTTCACGTGGCCGGAGTATCATCAATACTGTAGCTGCCCCTCTGCTCCATAAAGCAAATGAAATTGACAGGATTTCAAATTAAGAATATAAAATCAATCAAAGACACAGGATGGTGTCATATCTCTGATCACGACAACATTACCGTTTTTGCGGGACAGAATGAAGCAGGTAAGAGTGCAATTCTTGAAGGATTAAATTTCTTTCGCAACGGCACGAGTTCTGAATTTGAAAGACTATCCGTGCGTAATGATTTTACATACCCATACGTTGAATGTGAATTTCAACTTGAAGATGACGACCGACAGGCAGATCCCGATATTGTCAATATCTTAGGTAAGCTTACCAAGGTTAAATTGTATCGAGGTGATGTGAAAAAAGCTGACTACACAGAAATTAAACTTTCAAGCGAATTAGCGGAAACAGTTAATATTGAGGTTAAAAAACTTACTCAACATGAACAAATAGCAACTGCATCAAACACAGTGGCTCAAGATGCTACCCTAGTAAAGGAGGGTGCACCAGCAAGTACAGAAGAAGCGGTTGTACCTGTCCCTTCGGCGGGAATAGATCTTGATGCGATGAAACAAGAAATTTATCAGCATTTTTTGAACCATCTACCTGAATTTATCTACTACGATTCGTTCAAAAGCTACTTACCCGGAACGATTAAACTTGGTGAAATTCCCACAGCACAAGCTGTAAAAGATTTTGAAAAAGTGTTTAACATCAATTTTTCGGAGTTGGTCGGCTTAAATACGCAGGCTCGCCAGTCCAAAATATTGAAAATTGACAACAGCGCCACGGCAGATCTAAACGAATACTGGACTCAAAAACTATCTGACGCAATTGATGATAAAGATGACAAATATCAATATTCCGTAAGCTTTCATCCCAATGAAATAACTCCAACTGAGTCAATCATAGAGTTTATGATACATAGAAACGATGATACTCCGTTATTCGTCGAACAAAAAAGTAAAGGATTTCAATGGTTCTCTGCCTTTAATCTTCGTCTTAAATCGCTAGGTGTAAATGCGGAGCAAGTAAACAAATATATAATACTGATAGATGAACCGGGACAAGGACTACACGAAAAAGCCCAAACAAATGTTAAAGCCGTATTGGAGGAACTTCAAACAAAAGGGATGCAAATTCTTTACACCACGCACAATCCGTGCCTTATCGGTGTTTTGAACCAAGAGATATTGCGCATTCGGCTTGTATATCAAACGAAGGATGAAGGCACTCAAATAAAAAATATTACCCAGTATAGTTCGTCAACAGGCAGCCAGGATGCACTTTCTCCCATTATTACTGCTATGGGCATTTCTAGTGTTGGACAGATATTAGATCGTACCACTCCCTGTGTTGCGCTGGAAGGTATAACTGATCATTACTATTTTACTGCAATGAAAAAACTGTTAAATATACAAGAGAATTATTCCTTTATACCAGCCGTTGGAGTAGATAATATCAGACCATTGATAAGTGTGTTATTGGGGTGGGGTACTGATTTTAAGGCGGTATTTGATGATGGAGCAGGAAAAAAGATATACAAGGACATATCCAAGTTTTTTTATGATAACGACGACCAGGAAACAAAGAAACATATTTTTAAGATGGATGGATTCAATGGTATAGAAGATTTATTCTCAAAAGCTGATTTTGATGCGTATATCTTAAAGGAAACACGCACAGATCAATCAAAATCTAACTCAGAATATGTAAAGTCTGCAAACAAGAAAAAAGAATTGTTGGCTCGATTATTCTTAGAGAAAGCAGATACTGATTTAGAAACTATTACTTTATCCTCAGAGACAAAGACCAATTTTCAAAAAGTGTTTGATTGGCTAAAGAACCCAGTTTTTTGATCCGCCTCAAAGTTATATTCTCGCCAGCATGGGAGAATTGAAGGCTTCACGCTGTTTCTCCATCCTTGTTTTGTTTGTGATCTGAAAGTAAACAAGCGTATTATCAATTTTCTTGTGTCTCAAATGCTCTTTTACCTGGTAGACATCGAACCCGCCCTCCGCCATGTGAACGGCAATTGAGTGCCGGAAAACGTGTGGATGTCTTCTGTCAATTGGAAATTTAGCTTTCCGTGCGTAAGCATGAAATAGTCGGTAAACTTGCGTACTAGTTATAGGAGTGCCCTTTTGTGATAAAAACAAAGCCTGCTGAATTGTACGAAGCCTCAGACGTTCCTGGTCAAGGTAGGATTTGATATACCGCTTCACGATTGGGTTAAGAAGATGCTGCCCTGAAATCCCACCTTTGAGCGCGTGAATAAATACTCGATTGTTGTCCATGTCTATATCCTCAATAGTAAGCAATCCTACCTCACTTGCCCGGAGTCCATAATAGTAAACGGCTGAAAAGAGGGCTTTATCACGTGTGGATTTGATTTTTCTAAAAAATGTTTCAATGAGGTCTGGGCTAACGAATTTAATTTGTTCCATATTTTAGTGATAATGTATGAAAATGATTATTTTATTACCTTATGAGAATAGGTGCTTTAGATTGATATGTCAAGCCAAAACGCATGTTTAGGATATTATGAATATAGAAAATGTAATAGTTCAGGAAGAAAACAGTGGGTTTTCAAGTAGACTTTAATGAGAATGAACGATTTTGTTTAATCAAGACCTACGTGAAAAGAGAAAATATATACAAGTTTCTAAAATATTGGTAATATAAGATCTGTTATTAGGGATCCTATTGTATTATAATAATTCAAGTTGAAGTAATTTCCCATATATATAATGAAAAAGAGAAACAAAAAATATAATATTATTTCGCTGTTCGCTGGTTGTGGTGGTCTTGATTTAGGTTTCGTTGGCGGATTCACTTCACTCGGTAAAAACTACTCTAAAAGAAAATTCCAACTTACGTGGTCTAATGAGATAGATAAAGATTTTTGTCACACTTACAGAAAATATTTTAAGCATGAAATTGTTTGTGATGACATCAACAACATATTGTATGGAGGATCATCTTTTCTATTTGATCCATTACCAGAAAAAGCTGACATTGTACTAGGTGGTTTTCCTTGCCAGGATTTCAGCCACGCTGGTAAAAGACGTGGTTTTAGTAACGCTAATGGGAGAGGTGTTTTGTACAAAAGCATGATTGAGGTTATACGGAGAACTAGACCTGCCGTGTTTGTGGCTGAGAATGTGAAGGGATTACTTACTATGAATAAAGGCGAGGCTATAAAAATTATTCTCGAGGATTTTGAGAAACTTGGTTATCATGTCTCAATGAATTTATATTTAGCTGCTGAGTATGGAGTACCACAAATGAGAGAAAGAGTAATAATCGTGGGAACTGATAAAGCGCGATTACCAAAATTTGAGCACAAGCTACCAAAATTAGAAAAAAATAAATGGATTACTTTGAAGGAAGCTATTGGAGACCTTGAAGATTTGCCAGAAGGAGCAGTACCGAATCACTTCTGGTCAAAAGCAAAGATGTTTCCGGGCACACAGGGCAATAGTTTAGTTTCAGCTGATAAGCCGGGTCCAACTATGAGAGCTGAGCATCATGGGAATATTGAATTTCACTGGAATGGTAAACGGAGATTATCGGCGAGAGAAGCTGCTCGAATTCAAACATTCCCTGATGATTTCATCTTTTATCCTTCAACCAGTAGTGCTTATAAACAAATTGGCAATGCTGTTCCACCAGTATTAGCATGGAATGTCGCTAAATCTATTGAGGAATTTCTAGATAAAAATTTAGAGTATGAAGAAGAAATCGGTAAGTATTCAACTTCTGTCACGCCCTTATACAAGCAAGAACCAACAAGATTATGATATTTATAAACAAAAACAACGTGCGAGAAGACAGCTTTTTGAGCTTACTCTCTAATACTAAATCTCACTGTCTTACTGAATTAAGTTCATTTGGAGAGCGGACTGTAAAAATAAACGGAGATGAGTTTGAAACACTTGTCTACAATAATAGCTTAAAAGCCTCAGTAAATACAGAATTTGATGGACACGTTGTGCAAACTGGTCCTCATGCCTTTCCCGACATTATCGCTAAAAAGTATTTTGGATTAGAAGTCAAAGTAACAAAGGACAATAAATGGTCGTCAACTGGAAATAGCATACTTGAAACTACAAGAGTCGATGATGTTGAGCGTATTTATATGTTTTTTGGAAAACTCGCCGGTGGAGTGGACATTAAATATAGACCCTATCAAGATTGCCTATACGACATTGGTGTTACCCATTCTCCACGTTACAAAATAGACATGGATTTAGCTGAGGGACATACAATTTTTGACAAAATGGGAGTTCCATACGATGTGCTACGAAAAGAGGAAAATCCTATCGCTAGAATTAAAGATTACTACAGGAAACAATTACAAGATGGAGAAGAATTGTGGTGGATTGATAGTCAAGTCGAAGAAAAAGCAGTAAGTCCAATTATACGACCGTTTAGAATGTTGATTAGAAGCGAACAAGAGAAGTTCATTACGGAAACAATGATACTTTTCCCAGAAATATTTGGAAGAAGCCAAACAAAATATGAAAGACCAGCAGCTTATTTGATTACTGATTATAATGCTGTATCCTCAAGTTTACGAGACATATTTACCGCGGGAGGACAAGTAACGATTACCGTGAATGGCGTGGATGTTTTAGTGCCAAAAATCTTTTATAATCTGTTGGAAAACGCTAAGACAATACAAAATATAATTAACGGTATCCCTGACGAGAAATTAAAATACTATTGGAAAACTGAACAGATAAAATCTTCTAAGGTTGAACAATGGAAACAGATACTTGATTACCAGACGGGTGCGCAATTTGAAAACATGTCTGCTTCTGCCATATACGAATGGGGACTAAAGTAAAAACCAAAATTAAAAACTACGCTGGAAGAAACTTCAAAAAAGAACGAGAACCAGATAAGCAAACCGCTCAATCGCGTTCTTCTCAGATGTCTAAAATACACTCAAAAAATACTAAATTCGAGGAAAACTTTATTGCCTCACTAAGCTCCCAGTTCTCAAACAGATTTGTTACACACGTTAGATCTATAAAAGGAAATCCAGACATTGTCTTTGAAAAAGAAAAGGTATGTATTTTTTTGGATAGTGATTTTTGGCATGGGTGGCAATATCCACGCTGGAAGCATTTAATGAAGAATGATTTTTGGAGAGATAAAATAAGCACTAATAGAAAAAGAGATAAAAAAACTACTTTCTATTTGAAAAAGAATGGTTGGAACGTCATTAGAATATGGGAACATCAAATAAAAAGACAACCTGACAAAGCATTGAATAGGATAATCATACTTATTAACAACTTTTCTTAAATATAAAATTCTCCTAAACCATGAAGTAAGTAACTATAAAATTAAGTATAAGCAGAGTGCTTAATTTGCCAAAAACTCTTTTGTTTCTTGTTCCGTTACCGCTCTCTTGCCTAGGTATGCCTGAATATTCGTGGAGATCGCAATCCCGTTTTCTGCCTGATAAAATTGAATAGTAAACCTTGCGGGAATACCACTTCGATTTGCTCGGTTGTAATCAACTATCAAGTCTTCAATGACCTGAGTTGCTACGGGTTCGGTGATTCCAATAATTTCAAATGCTGTGCGTAATTCGGAAGGTGAATAAAGAAGTACGGCAGGATATCTGTCTTCAATTTGGTTAATTGCATCGAGAAATTCCTCTCTCGTAAGAAGGCCAACCATAAATTCCTGAGTAAGAAATTGTTCATCCTTCTCCTTTTGATGAATTTCCTCCCGAGAAAAAGGATATTTCATCGCCTCAGTAATTAAATCTTTAAGGTAATTGTAATTTACGTCGTTCCTCATCATAGCTTTTTAAGGGTTTTCCGTCACCCCACGTTAAAATCATTTTTTGCCCTTGTTTATTAGTCATCTCAACTCTTGGAGTTACTTTTTCATCCATGCCAAGAGCTTTACGCTCAATGTCGATTGCGGTTGCAACCCATTCTTTTATGTCTTTTGCATCTTTGGGTTCAATTCCATCTGCCATTTTCTTTGCTGCTACGCCGATCATGGCACGTGCAATCTGGATATGCTCCGTGTTTCTTTTACTAACTTCTTCTGCTGTTCTAGCATCAATGAGCGATAATGCAGCCCTGAGAACCTGTGCCTTCTTATTGCTCCATTGTTCCGAACTAGCGTGTTGTCGAATAACGTCGTGAGAAACGTCAAATTTTTGACTGCAATCTTTTAGAGTCGTAGACTCAGAACTGATGTAATGTGAGTAGATTTCATTCCAGTCAATTAATCTCGGCATATCAATATAATTATAAATGACTGTTGTCAAATTATTTTATTCTGTGAATTTGATGTGAATATAAAGAGTTTCCTAGCCTCGATGAATAATAAGTAGAAACTTAAAGACGCTCAAGGAAAATTAGACAGTTGAAGGATACAAATCATCTACGGGTACATTTAATGCCTTTGCTATTTTATATAACGAATAGCTCGAAGGCATCCGTTTTGCTTTCTCGACAAGATTAAGGTAGCTTCGATAAAATCCACCTCTTGCACAAACTTCTTCCTGAGATAATCCCTTTTCATTTCTTATTTTTTTAACATTATTTCCTACGATTTCTGTGAACCTAGCCTTGCTTAACATACAAATATCTTGTATCAGAACTCTACTAGTCGTGCATCTTACAGAACGTAGAGTTTCATATTGATTTTGTTGAAACAGCAGTATATAATGCTGAGTAAGCTCATAATATTATGAGAGGAAATTATTATGATTGAAGCGTTAGGAATTATTGCCTTGCTGCTTACTCTCTGCTCGATTGTTTGTCTGATTGTCGGACTAATTGCTCCTTCTGCGTTTACTGGTCTTTTCAAAAGAAATTTAGGTAGAAAGAAAACAAGCCTGGTGTTTTCTGGAATAACATTTGCCTTGTTTGTAATTTTTATTATATTGGCTGTAAATAGCCCAACATCCTCATCTTCTTCTGTAGCAACACAGAAAAATAGTGTAGTCGCTACAAGTAAAACAGTCATAACAGTAAAACCATCTCCAAAGGTTATGCCTAAGCCATCGACAATTGCTGGATTAAACATTACTCGTGATACAGTAATGAACCGTTTAGTAAATGCAGATCCAAGCATTAACTTTCAGCCTTCCAGCTCGGTGAATGGAATTACAAGATATATGGCTGAAAAAGGTCAGAATGGTATAGAGCTTTATGGAAACGCAGATAACCTTGTAGAAGTAGCTAGTACCGCTCTTTTAGGAACGACTACTAGCGATATAACTGGTAATACCGTAGCTTTAATTTATGTCCTCGGTGTTGCAAACGCTGTTGATAGCAATAGCACTACTTGGGTAACATCGACCATGAAAGAGATTAGTACTGATTGGTCAAATGGACGGGATACAGTGAAGCAATCAACGGTAATTGATGGAAAAAAGTTTGATATAAGTGCAATGAAATCAGACGTACTTGATTCAGTTTCTCTCTCGATTTATTCTTCGCAGGAAAGTAATCCTCCGACAAAAAGCAAACCATCTACACCTAAAAAGACTAACAAACCTAAATTAGATGCCACAGTGAAAGCCACAAGCCAATACTTAATTGTTACAAATAATGAAGATGCAGAATGGACTAGCTGTGACTATTCAATTGACTATGATAAAAATCCGGATGATTTTTATGAACTCGGTATATTCAGTAACTATGCTACTATCCAACCTCACCAGACTTTACAAATTCCTTGGGATCAGATAACTAAGATGGATGGCACAAAATTCGTGTATACAGGTGCGGGTACACTACCAGATGACTTATACTTTTTTTGTTCAGTAAACAATACGGACAAAGATTGGAGTAGCTATTAAAATTGTGATACCGTAAATATGGAAAATCAAGATTCGTCTAATAAAAACAAGTGGTACAAAGGCAATGGTGGAATCATTGCACTTCTTATTTTTTTCTTTCCTGTCGGTTTATTCTTAATGTGGAAATATGCTCACTGGAACAAAGCGGTTAAATGGGTTATTACCGCAATTTTTGCTATCTTTGTATTCGCTAGTATTAACTCCTCAAATTCAACCACAAACCAAACTCAAACATCAAGCAACAGTTCAACAACTTCTACATCACAACCCACGGCAACTCCACAACCTAAAAAACCTTTAACAACCGAAGACAAATTGTGGCAAGCATATAAGAACTTTGACAACCAAGATACGGATTTCAGTGGGGTGAAAATTGATTATGATGCAACTACAAACACGACCACACTTACTAATACCTCAGATAATTTCCTTGATGAACAATCTGCGGTAAACGGTGTAGTAAATTCACTTGTGGGATATGGTATGCAAGCATTTAAGATTCCAGGAGTGGATAAACTAGTCGTTGCCTTTAGATCAACTTTTACCGATAGCTATGGGCACAAAAGTACAGATGATATTGCAAGAATAGGCATGACAAAAGATGAATTTGCAAAATACGATTGGAAAAATCTCGAATTTCAACCTATTTATGACCAATTACAGTCCTCGGCCGATCCTTTCTATGTTAACCCAAGCATCTTAGGTAAAATTGACACTCAAAAGATAAATCTTTCTTTACCATAATTTACCAGGCTTAAATAATCATCTCCTCCAACGGCATGTCCTCCTTTTGCAGTTATATTGTAGGAAAGTTGAAGAATTGGTTATAATAGTTTGATGGATATTTACAAATATAAAACAGTTAGCGAGATGTATAATGCCTTGAGAAAGAAGGGCGTAAGAGTGCCACTTCAAATGTGCAGAGCAATAGAAGGAGAAATGAAAAGAAAAAATTTGTCCTTTCCAGAAGCGTTCAAAAAATTGGTTGATAATAAGGTAGTAATTTTGCTAGATACTTTTTTGTTAACTGACCATATGAAACTTCTCGAGAATTGAAAATATAAGATTTAACCATTTCATAAATCTTTATGATAAATAGCAGTACTATTTCAAAACCAACTCCGTCAGAAGTTGAGAGTTATCTTAAATTATGGGATTCACAGGAAAATTATGTCCTACAGGAAAGCAGTTTAACTAAATTGTTTTCAAAAACCTATCCACTAAATACCGATCTTGATGACGTACTCATAAAAGTTTGTGCTCTAAATGATTTTTATAGTACTAACATTTTTTCTCCATTTACAGTCGCAAAGCATATTGTTGCTTTGAAAATTGATAATGATCTTGCAAAAGGCAATTTGGAGATTGTTAATAAAATTGCGAATGTCAAAATGAATGGCGATAAGTATATAAACTTTTACTCGTTTGCCACAAAGTATTGTAGTCATCATAAACCAACAGTTTATCCGATTTACGACTCATACGTTGAGAGGTTGCTTTTGTATTTTAAGAAAAAGGACAAGTTTTTTGAGTTTTCTAGAGGTGATCTGCGTTCTTATGTAAAATTCAAAGAAATTCTTACGAAGTTTAGAGAATACTATGGTTTAGGACAATTTAATTTAAAACAAATTGACCAATACTTATGGCAAGTTGGCAAAAAGTATTTCCTAAAGAAGTATTATTAACCAATGATAGAAAACTAATAGTAATTCGATCTTTGGTATAGCCCGCACGATCCCTGTGGCTTGATTAGGCGTGTCCACGCACGAAAAAGGTATATTTGGTGGTTTCTCAATTTTTCTCGTTTCCTGAGGCTGCTTTGAACGGTTCAATGCCTCCAAATACAAAATCTTTCTATTCTTTGAAAATGATATAGTTTGATAGTGTCTAATTTCATTAGACATGCTAGTTTGGAAGATTAATTTCGCTTTTTTCGCAGACTGTCTGTTGATTTTACTTCAATCATTTGTTATTGTTGAATTGTTCTTTGATGACTTAAGAATACCTAAAAAAGGACTAAGGATTTTATAATAGCTTGAGATCAAAAGCAATACCTGACTTAGGAATCCCCGCTTTCCTAAGGCAAAAGAATTGAGGCTAATTCTTGTTTTTTAAGAATTAAAATAAAAAAACGATCTCACGCTCCCTAATAATAACACCTTAGCTAGGTGTTTTTTTGTTGTTACAGGGCAATCATAGCATGTC
>DATKGO010000035.1:0-4908 GCA_035510695.1 Patescibacteria group bacterium
TCCTTACTTTCCGTTGTTGTAATGTGCATCATAGTTTTATATCACTACTCTACCCTTAGTAAGGGTTAATGAGAATACCAAGAATGTATCATAAAATATATGCCTATAATCATTTACCTTTCCATTATACGGCATATTTTGCGCTTTGCCAATAGCCACGCCGGGCTTTTCGGTATGCCGATAATGTATGGTTATAGGCATAAAATGAATAGCTAAAGGCCGTGTTTTGTTAAGGAGTGTGCACTAGTATATACTTAATTAAAGATGCATCTTTATTATATTTGGTATTTTTTAATCGGTGGTTTTCTTGGGAACGGGATGCCTCATTTTATTTGGGGGTTGTCAAACACTATTGCCCGTAGTCCTTTTGGCCAACAAACAAAACCGAAAATTAACTTTCGTTGGGGATTGGCAAATTTTATTGCAGCAACCCTCCTATCTTTCTGGCAAATCTATGAAAAGACCTTTACAGGTAGTGCGCTAGTTGTTTTGCTTATAGGTTTTTGGCTGATGGTTGCCCAGTTTGGATTTGGAATAAAACGATTTTTAAAGCAGTAGAAAACTATAAATCTTGATGTTTTTTATATAAATACTATGTCTCACATCATCAAATGAGCGACATTATTTGCTCCCAAGCAATTCCAATAATCTTTGTACTTCTACGTATGCTTGTGTCATCCTCTGTTCTCTTGCTTCACCTGTCTCTCTAAAAAAATCAGCTACTAATCCTGGTCCAACCCAGTCTTCAGCCTTAAAATGTTCCTGTAAATTTTTTATACTTTCTTGTATTAGTTCATGCGTCATAAATGGCCTTATTTCTTCTGCAATAGACGTAACTCCGTTTTTGTAATACATAACAAGACTGTAAATATCATACGCGTCTTTTTGTTTCAAGCGTTGTCCTAATACGTATCCTTTCATGGCTAAAATAGCAACAATATCTGCAATATAAAATGTTGCAGAAGCCTTTGATTTATTTGGAAGTTTCCCTTCAAGGGTAAATTCAATACGATTTGTAAACGCAAGATCTGCCCCTTTTATTTTTCGAGCCAAAAAATCATTCTGTACTCGCTGATTACGATGAGACTTACTTGTTCCACCTGAGAATGGCGCAAGAAAATCCACCACTATCTCCCTCTGTCCAAATTCCGTTTCTATTCTTTTAATATAGGAAAATTCTACTTTAGGATTTGGTTCGTATCCTTTTTCCAACAACAACTCTGCTAATTTTGCGTACTGTATCTCATCTATCACTTTGGGATCTACTGCAATATCAATATCTATTGAGCCTGCGTGTTGAAACACTATTTCCGGCTTCTGGAACTTCTTGAGTAAAAAATACGGAGTCCAACCACCCACAATTACCAACCCTTCTTTATAAGAACGCAGCATTAACATTAACTCAAGTAAATGAGACAGTGATATTTCTGCGATATTTCCGTCAAATGATAACTTTGTTCGTACTCCTTCTGGATCTTTCATAATGTTAATATTGTAATTTCACTTCTCTTAAATGCTCTGCCTGTTCTTCCCCCCGCGCGGGATTATTAAATAAATCCATATACAACTGTACGTTGCTTACCACACTTATTTTACTACTATTTTTACCCGTTGTAATCTCTTGTCTGCTATAAAATACTCCCTCATCATAAGGGATATAAAGTTCCGTATTTTGTCCCTTTTCAACTTCCTTTAAGTCAAGGATTTTTTTCCATGCTGCCAAGTCAGAAAGACTAGTAATATATATCTGCATTGTATCAAAACCCCGTATAAATGGCGCTATGAGTAATGCTCCCGCAAAAAAACCCAAACCATAACGCAATTCTGGGTGTGTCATATGAACAGTAGAAAGAGTTTCAAGGAGGCTATCGTGTTTGAAACTATAAAACTTGAATTGTTGCTGTTTATATCGCTTTACTCTCCATTCATCAAGAAGCAGCCCCGGGTTTGATAATACCAATCGTTTATCCTCTCCCCTATTCACAATTTCCTGTTCAATCATGCGGGCTATAATTCGGTGTGTTAATCCTATACTCACCTCCGCCTCCTCAGCCAGTTCATGAAGTGACCATGTTTTTGTATGATTGATAAGAAGAACCCTAGTAATACGACTAGCTATGGGCGCAAAAAGATCAGCCAGTTTTGTTTTCTCTGGAAAAAGATTTTTTCGTACAATTCTTTCATAGTGAAAGTTTGGCAGATTGAAATATATATTTCCTGTAAGATCAAATAGGCTTACCCCTTCTTGTGATGCAATGTTCATGTCTGCCTCGCTAAAGAATTTTCCTCCTACAAGAGGTAGCGCGCCTGTTCTCTCTGCAGTCGCTTTTAATCGCTTCATTTTCTCACGTAAAATTGCTGTTCTTTCTGTAGCAACAACATCAACATATAATGCGTATCGTTTCCCGTTAATTTGAGCGCTCGTTTCTATGTCCACCGGTGCGTTTGATGGTTTGATTGAAATAAGATCTTCTATCTCGAAGTTGTCCTGTCTTAATTGAAGGTTATTCAATCTTGTCGCTAGGTCAATAATAAGAGTATTTTCATTATTCATATATTTTCACTGTTACAATGAATTATTGCATTTTGTGAACATATTGTCAAGAGAAGGTTTTAGTGACAGTAAGTAATAATTAAATTACCTTTATATATACCCTCAAGCCCTCCTACTTTGCCAAAGTACCACATCCCTATTGACAATTTCTATGAAATATATACATACTAATGTTAGCATGACAATCATAGAATATTTCAAGTTAAATGAAGAACCATTCAGAATATCTCCTAATCCACGATTTCTCTATCTTAATGACCAGGTAAAAGAAGCTAGCGCAAAAGTGAGCTACATGACAAAACATCGGACTGCCCCACTTTATATGTACGGAGCAATAGGCTCAGGGAAAACCAGTATATTAAGACGATTATACGAAGAATTAAAAGACGATGAAACATACAATTTGAGGCTACTAATTGCTCCCAATATCAAATCTTCTAATGCTTTCTTACGCGCAATTATGGACTCCTTCGGTGTAACAACTGACCGTTCCTATGATCGGTCATTAAAATACTTTGAAACTTTTCTTATAAACCAATACAAGGAAAATAAAGTGCCCACTCTTTTTGTTGACGAGGCACAAAACATGACGCGAGAAATTTTAAGACTTATTCATTATCTTCTTAATTTTGAAACTTCCGATGTTAAACTGTTGCAAGTTGTGTTGGCTGGCCAAGATGAATTATCAGACAAAATAAAGAGGTATCGAGAGCTACAATCACGCATGATCCCAATCGCAATCAACCCCATGTCCCCTATTGACCTACAAGATATGCTGCGCTTCCGTTGGAGCATAGCTTCAAGTAATAAGTCAGAAGCCCCCTATTCAGAAGACGCATACCAAGAAATATACGCTTATTCGAAAGGGCTTCCCCGGGATGCTATCAAATTAGCCGATGAAATTTTGCGACATATGTATATTACTCAAAAAGAGCAAGCTACTGCTGAACACGTCGCACATTCAGCAAAACAATTAGATATGGAGAAATAACTATGGCAGATTACGCAGATTTATTAGCAGCAGAAGATAAAAAAAAAGTAGAGGTTATACCTGTATCAGTTGACACGCCTACTAAACCACACATTGTTGAGAAGAAAACATCTACACACAACGCGCCAACCGTTCGGAATAACCGAACGGACACACCGAACGACCGTTCGGTTAAGACCAACTCGTCTCTTATGTCAGAACTCACCGAAGGCGTGCAAGAAAACAAAAGAGAGACCGAAAGATATAGTTTTGAAATTTATACCGACCAGAAACCTAGAATTGATGAATTACAATATTTATATAAAAAACGCACAGGAAAAAAACTTTCTTCAAGCAGAATCATAAGAGAAGCACTTGAGGAATATTTAACAAAGACAATACGGGTATTAGAAGAAACTCAAAAAAAATAGGTTATTCGTGGCTATACGAACGGTAATACCGTTCGGTTGCTCCGAACGACCGAACGTATAAAACCAATAGCATATGAATACTATCGCTGATATCATACAGAAACATACAATAGTCGTCTTAAACGAATCGCTAAAACACGGCTTTACACAACTCCCAAATTATATTCTAAAAGATAAAAAACTCTCATTTGGCGCACGACTTGCGTATGCTGTTTTATTATCCTACGCATGGCAAGAAGACAGCTGTTTTCCAGGACAGGAAAGGATGGCAAAAGACTTAGGAACATCTGATCGGTCAATTAGGACATTCCTTAATGAATTAAAAGATAGGGGATATATAGACTGGAAGCAGCAAGGGCTTAATAAGCCAAACATTTATTATATTTTGGATTATAAACCTGTGGATAACTTAATGAAAGATTCTGAGGCGGAACGGAAGCCTACTTCCGCTCCAGACCGGAAGTACATTTCCTCTCAAGAACGGAAACCTAGTTCCGACTAATTATATACAGATTAAGAAAAATCAGATTAAAAAGAAACAGTTTATTTTCGCTACGCGAAAATCGCTTTTATAAATAAATGTGGATATCTAACTATTAAGGATGAGTCTTTACTATCTCGTAGCTCATCATTTACAAAAGCTATAAATCTACATTAATTGGCAATTTTAACTCTTGTATTTAGTAAACTATTTTTAGTATAGTGCGACTAGAACAAATGAGTGAATATTTTCAAAGAAAGGCAGATATGAGTTTACAGCAATCAGCTGTTGATAATATTCTTACTCCACAAGAAGGCGCTGACACGCTACAAGCAAAACTTGTGACTATTTATTCCAGAGTTGCTCCACCGGCTGATACAACCCAGAGAGAATTAAAAAGGGTTCTTTCCGGATACACAGAAATTCCTACTCAACCCACGATAGGAAGTAATCCAAAATCTTCCGGTAAACC
>DATKGO010000036.1:0-15728 GCA_035510695.1 Patescibacteria group bacterium
GGGCTATGGTTGGTGATCTCATCAGGCTGCTTTCTATCAGAAAGTGTCCAATTTTATTTTATATGTGATCCATTAATTGCATACCTAACTCTACTTTGTAACAAACCGTTCTCTCTTTGTCTCATATTGAGAATTGCTGGCTCAGATTGACAAAATGCATATACACATGCTAATGTGTATGCATATGTTAAATAAGCGAATACAAATTCTTTTTGATGAACAATTAGCCAATAAAATTGTAGAACGTGCGAAACAAGACAATCTCTCGATGGGAGAATTTATACGTTCCGCAGTTACTGATAAACTCGAGCAAGAGGAATTAAGTAAAAAACGACAAAATGCTTACGATCAAATCCAAACGCTTCGCGAGAAATACGGTAAAAAGTACGCAAAAGGAAAAGACAGTGTCGCAATTATCCGGGAAATGCGCGAAGAAAGAACCAAACATTTACTTCACATCTTACATGACAAATAATCTCATTATCGTAGATGCCTCGATTGCCGTTAAATGGTTTATTCCTGAACCTGATTGGGAAAAAGCAAAAGAAGTGCTTGATAAAAGTCAAAAGGATGCATCAACCATTCTTGTTCCCTCCCTATTTTATTACGAAATTGGAAATGTATTTCTTACCAAACATGTCACTCAGGAGGATATAAAAAAATTTATAAATGAACTAAGCAATCTCCCTATTTCCATATATGAATTAGATGCTCTCTCAGTTCCGGTCGTGTATGCCATTGCGAAAAAATGCATCACCAGTTTTTATGATGCCATGTACCTTTTTTTAATGATACAACGTCAGTGTCCATTCGTTACTGCGGATAAAAAATTATATGATAAAACCAAAAATGATTTTCCAAATATCCAATTGCTCTAATTATCCCAGCCACTCTTTTTTCATCTCTGCAAATCTTCCTTCCATAATCGACTCTCTAATTTTGTTGACTAAATTCACGATAAAATAGACATTGTGGATTGAACCTAAACGCTGGCCTAGGATCTCATCGGACTTAAATAAATGATGCAAATATGCTTTGGTGTAATTCTGGCAGGTAAAACACAGACATCCCGGATCAAGCGGATCGGCATCCAAAATAAATTTGGCATTGGTAATTTGCAAGGTGAAATTATTCTCCTTGTGTCCGCCGTTTTGTGGATGAATATATAAATTCCCATGCCTTCCCCGTCTTGTCGGAGCCACACAATCAAAAAAATCCATTCCCCTACTGATCCCTTCAAATAAATCCTGCACTTCACCAATCCCCAGCATATGCCGCGGTTTATCTTCCTGAAAATTCGGCACGCACCAATCCATAACCTGATACAAAACATCTTTAGATGTATATGATCCGCCGATAGAAACAGCCGGGAAATATTTATCCGTAAATCCGGCAGAAAACTTACGCAAATCTTCGTACATACCGCCATGCACCACGCCGTACATCAATTGATCTTTTCGTTTATGAGCTTTTAAGGAAGCAATTCCCCACCTGCTCGTGCGCTCAAGTGATAATTTCGTCAATTCATAATCCCACAACGGCGATTCGTGGTCATCAAATGCCACGATCAAATCCGCTCCCATTTGTTCCTGCAAACCGATTGAAACCTGAGCGTCAAACCAATGTTTACTGCCGTCAACATGTGAGTAAAACCACACCCCTTCATCATGAATTGTGGCTTCTTTTAGTTTCTTCAATTCTTTTTCTTCACGCGTTTTGGTAATTGCCGGCAGTAAAATAGCCGTGTCCGAAGGATCGAGGAAAACCGATTTGGAAAATTTACTTAATTTCCTGCCGTGCACATCTTTCCAGGTTACTTTTTTCTGCGCTACACCTAAAGAGAATACTTGAAACCCGCCGCTGTCTGTCATAGTCGGCCCGATCCGCCCCTGTCTCGCTTCGCTCTCAGGCGAGCTCGGACTTCGTCCTCCGCTCCAACTCATAAACTTTCCTAAGCCCCCCATTTTCTCAATTACATCTGCTCCCGGACGAAGTGAAAGATGATAAGTATTAGATAAAACAATTTGCGCACCGATATCTTCCAAATCTTTGGATGACAATGTTTTAACCGTGGCCTGCGTTCCCACGGGATTAAAATTCGGAGTGAGAATCTCACCATGAGGTGTAATTAATTTACCAACTCGTGCTTTGGTATGTTTGTCCTTTTTTTCAATAGTATATTTAAACATAAAACAATAATTTTTAATTTTTAATTTAAAATTTCTAATCAATTTCTAATCAATTTCTAATGACAAATTTTAAAATTTAAAAATTACTTAATTCATTGAAAATTAAAAATTAGAAATTGAAAATTTGAGGCATATTCAATATAACAATTCAGCTAAATGAATCAATTAAACTAATAATCAAAGATTAAGCACTTCTCTCGTGAATTGCTCTCCTCGATCTTTGTAGTTCTTAAACATCCCGAAGCTCGCGCAGGCCGGAGATAACAAAACAACGTCTCCTGCTTGGGCAATCTTCGATGCCGCCAATACAACTTGCTGCATATTTGTCGCTCCTTCAATTAATAAAATAGTCGAAGTTGAAGATAAGCCTATTTCTTCTTTAATAATTTCCCATTCCACTCCAATTCCGATAATCGCTTTAATGTTTTTCGCCAATCTAATGGTTTTTCCTAAATCCGAGAAATCACTATTTTTACTTGATCCACCTAAAATTAAAATTTCCGGCTGCGCAAAAGCTTCAATCGCTGCAATCGCAGTTTCAGGCGTAGTTGAAAATGAATCATCATAATATTTCACTCCATTTACTTCTCTAACCAGTTGCAGACGGTGTACCAAACCTTTAAAGGTTTTTAGAATAGAAACAATATTTTCCTGCTTAACGCCTGCCAATGTCGCTGCCATCACAGCCGCACAAACATTCTCCAAGTTATGTTTACCGGGCAAAAGAATATCTTTTGTATCAATAATTTCAATATCATCAATCTTGTCATTCCGGACTTGATCCGGAATCTTTTGGTTCTGGATTCCCGCTTTCGCGGGAATGACAACTTTTGAAGCTTTTATAACCACTTTCCCATCCTTAATAAAACAACCATTCTCTACTTTTATTTCCGTACTAACATTAAAAATTTGTCCGTTAGTATGAACATCCGATTCGTTGCTAGCAAGATAATCACGATTAATTACGGCATAATCAGAATCCCCTTGAAAACGGAGAATATTTCTTTTCGCATCAATATATTCATACACGTCTTTGTGATAATCCAGATGCTCTTGCGTAATCATCAGTACAACGGCGATTTGCGGACTCTTTTTCAAGTCAATTAATTGAAAACTGGAGAGTTCCAAGACTACTTTCGAATGAGCACTTAATTTATTCAATATATCTAATGGCGGCTGTCCTATATTCCCTCTCAAATATGCATCAAAACCCTGTTTTTTGAGCATTTCATAAATAAGCGAGGAGGTAGTCCCTTTCCCTTTGGTTCCTGTCACGCCGATAATTGGACACGGGCAAAGATCAAAAAACAATTGAGTATGAGAAGAAATAATTACACCTTTCTCCTTAGCTTTCACTAATTCGGGACGCAAAGGAGAAATTCCCGGACTACGGAAAATAACATCAAATTTTTCTATGTTATCAAAAGCTCCCTTCCCTTTTTTAATTTCTTTAACCTTCTCAATTTCACCAACTTCGATATTTTCCCGTTCATCCAACACCGTCACCTCAATACCGTGTTCTGCCAAAAAACTTACCGTTGATAGCCCTTCTACTCCTAAACCAAGTACTGCTATGTTTTTGTTTTTCAAATCTTCTAAAGTCATAGATAAATAATCCAATAATCGAATAACAAATAAACGAATGAAAAATCCTTATTAGATTATTCGACTATTCGTTTATTCCATTATTCTCCCCCATTATACCAGTCCAGGCTTGACATTAGCAAAAAAAAGCAGCAAGATGAAATAGATATAGACATTTATGAAAAAAGACTTCCCTCCAATCAGCAGTCTATTTAATGAGAGTTGGGAATTATTTAAATCCAGACTTCTGCGTTTATTACTCTTCGGAATGATCGATTTTGGTCTTTTTGTGTTCCTAGCCTTGATTCTCGGAATCATTGCCGTCACAAGTTTTATTGGCGCAGCGGGACATAATTTCCCTTATAATATTAATTGGCCGTCCTTGTATCCTTTCCTTTTTGGCGTAGGCGGAGTTCTACTCGCTTTATTAATTTTAGGCGCAATTTTTATCGGGGTCTTAGCCATAACCTGGCAGCTGCTTTCGCTAAACGAGGACCCTAAGATATCATTTGGCACAATATTTCGTAAAGGCTTCTCCTTTTTCATTCCAGTCTTAGCTGTTACACTTCTCAATGTTTTGATTATTATTGGCGGATTTTTCGTCTTTGTTATCCCGGGTATATTATTTGCAATTTTCGTTTCTTATGCTCAGTATGAGGTTATTTTCGATAAACAACGAGGAATCAATGCACTTAGACGAAGTTATACAATCATCACGACTCATTTTGGAGAAATTTTTGTTCGTATATTGCTTCTCTGGGGTTTAAGTTTTGTTGTTTCATTAATCCCACATCTCTTTGCCTCCCGACCTGCAGCCGGCATTTCCGGACTCTCATTCATTATTAACATTCTTCTTTCCTGGTTCGGCTTATGTTATTACTTTACGCTTTATAAACAAGCAAAGCAGCGAACCGATCTGACTAAACCATTTTCAATTCTTTGGATTTGGATCATCGCCATTATCGGCTGGGTTATTCTACTTTTAATAATCTTTTTCACCGGAATGGGAATTTCACAAGCCCTCCAATCCGGACAATTACCTAAATACTTCCAACACCCCACTCGCCACGCTCCTCTTCCGCCATATTACAGATACCACAACAGCTACTAAATTTAATTGGCTTCTCTAGCATCTATGCGCTATAATACGTGGAAAGTAAGGTTGTCATCCTGAATTTATTTCAGGATCTCTCTGGATTCCGGATCAAGTCCGGAATGACAGAAAAAATGAAACAATTATATTTTTCTGTCAACTTTATAACATTATAACTTTCAACTTAATTTATGCCCGATATCTTTAATAAATCTGAAAATAAACCCAATTCAGATGCCGGACAACAAACTAACCAAGCGGCACAAGCCCAGCCGCAACCGGCTGCACCTCAAGCTGCTGCTAAACCAGTTACTCCCGATGGCACAACCTCTCGTTTTTCTTTCTTCAGAGCCATGGCTCGTAATCCTGAAGGCATCACTTTTGCCAATCAGGAAGAAAATGAACAGATTAAATTACTTCTGCATGCTTCCTTAATCACTAACATCCCCTGGGTTAGCTTAACAATTCTACTTCTCATTTTGCCGCCAATTCTGGCATTAGTATTCCCTAATTATGTATTTGAAATTACCGCCAATGTCCTACCGCAAATGATTGCCATGGTTTTACTTTTCTACTACTTGCTGGTCATTGGTTATGCCTATGTTAGTTATATCATCTGGTTTTATAACGTCAGTATTGTTTCCACTCTGCATGTTTTAGACATTGAATTTAACAATATCGCCTATAAAAATGTCGATACCATTACTCTAACGGAAATTGCCGATGTCTCATTTAACCAATCCGGCTTCATTCCAACCTTTTCTAACTATGGAACGGTAAGGATAGACGCGGAAGCGCAAAACAGATCAATTTATTTTGAAAATGTGCCAAAACCTAGTTATATTACCGATTATATTTTGGATTTAAAAGAAGGGAGAATAAATAATGGATAATTTTTTTAATTTTGTCCAATTAAGCGGTACCAGTGTACTTTTTAAACTCGGTTTCTCAATTGTTATTCTACTTTATGCTATCTTCATGCTTTTTGTAGTCAATCAAGTTAGGTCATTAAATCAGCTTATTTTTATCCGTCCGGCGAACACCTCTACTCTGTTATTTATCATCGCCCTGGCGCAATTTATTTTCGCTATTTTTCTTTTCCTTGCAACACTTGCTATACTGTAGATAATGCCTACTAAATTACAACTTAGTTTTACTAAAGTTGCCTTTCCGCCTACGCCTACAGCCTGGGTGCATACTTATACTGCCGGCAGCTTTTTCGCCGTGGCTTCTCTGTCTTGTCCGGTACCTCCGCAAGGAGATGATTTAAATGCTTTAGGCAAAGATATCTTCGCTAATCTTGAAGCGGAATTTTTTACTTTGGAGAATAAGGACTTGGCTTCAATTAAAGAAGTAATTAGCCAAGCTATTAAAAACTTGCCTTCCAATGTGGCAATTTCCTTTGTCGCTGCCTATATCCGTGACACCACTTTGTATGTTTTTGTTGCCGGAGCAGGCAGTGTGGTTATCAAACGTGGAGGGAAATTAGCCACGATTTTATCTATATATGAGAATGATAATTCCGTTATCAAAGCAGCTTCAGGTCATATTCAGGTTGAGGACATGCTCTTTTTACAAACTCAAACCATGAGTAAATATATTTCCCTAGAAACAATTCTTCAGGAAAGCGATCGTTTACCCAACGAAATCGCCGAAAGTTTTGCCAATCAACTGCAGTCGGCCAACAACAATACTGCCGGCTGCATTATCGTAAAAGTGGAAGGCATAATTCAGGAGGAATTTCAGCCGCAAACGCAAAGCTACCAGCATTTTACTTCAGCCGTTGAAAAAAACATTATTGAAGAAAAAGAACCTTTGGAACAACTTGAGTTATCGCCTGAACAATATCAGGCTGAGACTTTTAATCAACGTAAAACTCCATCTTTGCATTTGCCGCCAATTCGTCTGCCGCATATTAACTTATCAATTTTTCAGCGTCTACCCAAAAGAACCCGAGTTGCGCTGGGAATAGCCCTAATTTTACTTTTATTGCTGGCAGCCAGCATTATTTTTCATAAACAAACTGGTCTAAATAATAAAAATGAACAGGTTTTCAACCAATATTATCCTGAAGCGAAAAAATATGTGGATTCCGCCAATGCTATCGCCAGTGTTGATTCCAGTTCCCCCAGTATCCAAACTTCCCTGCAGCAAGCGAACAATATGCTCAAAACCGCACAACAACAATTAACTCCCGGCTCAACTCAAGCCAAACAGGTCAATGCTTTACTGCAAACTGTTACGTCCAAACTACAGGGAGAGACAAATATACAACAAGTCAGCCTTAATAACGCCGTTAACAGTGACAGCGCGCTTCTGGCAGCGGAAATACAACACAGCGATGCTAAATATTTCACCACTGATGGCAAATCAATCTATTACATTAATGCTAAAGGCATTTACAACAACTCCTCAAGTAAAGCTTTACTTACCAATGATGGCGATTGGAATAAAATTGGCGGACTTGGCACATACTTTGGCAATTTCTATGTTTTAGATAAGACAAACGGTGTTCTCAAATATGTCAGTGGAGCTGACGGCTACGGAAAAACCAATTATTTTGCCACTGGCGTTTCACCGGACCTAAGCAGCGCGGTCAATTTGACGATTGACAACTCAATTTACATTTTATTCACTAATGGAGCAGTTACCAAATATACCCGAGACCAACCGGATACGTTTAACCTGAAAGGATTGGGTAAACCCTTCTCCTCTCCTACGCGGATATTAACCAATGAAAATATGAATAATATTTATGTTTTAGATAACGGGAATGACCGAATAGTACAACTAGGTAAAGACGGAACATTTGAAGCGCAATATGTGAATAGTGCATTTCACACAGCCAAAGATATTGATGTAAATGAAAGTAGTAAAACTATCTATATCCTAACCTCGGATAACAAAATTGAAAGCATAACTATCAAATAGATTTTGCCTTTTACGCTTTATTCCGCTATCATAATCCCATGAAGATCACGAATAAACGCGCCTTTTTTGACTATAAAATCATAGAAACCTTTGAGGCCGGAATTAATTTAACCGGTCCTGAAGTAAAAGCTGTGAGGTTGGGTCATGCCGATTTGACCGGCAGCTTTGCCCGAATTATCGGCAACGAATCATATCTGGTTAATGCCAAAATCTTTCCTTATGAATTTGCCCGACCGGAAAACTACGATCAAAGACGAACCCGAAAGCTGCTTTTGCACAAGAAGCAAATTTTGGCTCTTAAGGCTAAAATGGATGGGCAGAACTTGACTTTAGTCTCAATTTCGATGTATACTACAGGGCACTACATCAAAGTGCAACTTGGCCTCGGAAAGGGTAAAAGAGAGTATCAAAAACGTGAAGTAAAAAAACAAGCAGATTTGGATCGAGAATTAGAAACAGCCTTCCGAGGAAAATAAATCGATATTCGCCTTAGTTTACTAAAGCTTAACGAAGCCGCCTTCGCTAAAGCTTCGGCGGCCGAAGGGGGATGAATTGATTCGACGAGAAATGTTCTTTAACAACTGCAAGCCGACAATGATTCACTGTCGTAAAAATGGATCAACAATAAATGCAAAATCTGCATTAAACAAAGCAGACGCGCTTTTTGCTCGTCTCTTTGGTCAACCACAAGCTTACGCACTTGCTGCTTAAACTTGTTTAAGACTGTTCATGTTATCTTCCCCAACGGGATGATATGGGCATAATACAGTTGGGAAACAGATAAGAGATCTCTGAACTCATCTTTTATTGGTTTTTAGAGTTCTTAGCTTTACTAATCCTGTTCATTGGACAAAAGTAAAGTGAAATTTAAAAATGAACTACGCTTGTAGATGTTGTTTTTGATGTTACTCGGACGCCGGTTCACTGCCGGCCATCTCCACCAAATCACAGTTACGCCAATAGCAACACACGACTTCAATTTGACAACACTTGCGATATATGATATATGATATATATGATTCGCAAATTGATTTCTCTTCCTAAAGATCTTGATAAACTCATAATCCTTACCGCTATGCGTGAGAATAAACCGCAAGCAGAAATTATACGCGAGAAATTACGAGCCGGCTTTGCTGTAAAAACATCGCCCAAACACGACGGAAATGCATTACTGAATATTGCCGAACAGGCTGTTCCCGGCCTTGATCCGTATATCTCCGGTAATATTGATAAATACCTTTACGAAAAATGAAACCTGTAATTCTTGACTCAAGCGCTCTCTTTTCTCTGGCATCAATGGCTGATACAAATCATCATCAAGCAGTTAAAATCTCGACATCTCTGGCAAAAAATAATCGGTCATTGATTCTCCCGACAGAAGTATTTGCAGAACTTCTCAATATTGCGGGGAAGAAAGGTGGACGCGAAATGCAAAAAATACTTTTTGCTGAATTAATGACATCAACGCAAATCATATTACCCAAAACAACCAAAAAACTACTCACGCTTGCCTATGAAAAACTTACCAAATTACCAGCCTCGGTTTCTTATACAGATTCCCTAGTTATGGTCTACGCGGATGAATATGAAACCCAAGAAATCTTTGGATTTGATGAAATATTCCTTAAAAATAACTATAAATTACCTTAATTTTTTACTTTTTCTCCTGTTTGGCTTTGGCCTTCTGTCAAAGCTAATAATTTCCCCAATTCTTTAAGAAATTTCTTTGCATGTGATCGGCTCATACCTACTCTGGCAACTACCCGTAATTGATTCGTCCCAATCATTTGACCAATATTTAGTATTACGCCGTCTTCATTGGTATTCATCAAAATATTATCCGTATAAAGCACAGGTGTAGTATCCAGATTAATATTTATTGCCAATCCTTGTTGTGGTTCTTTTTTTGTCTCCGTCATATGTTTATTTAAGAAATGAATTGCTGCAATTCCTTCCGTCTTTGCACAAATTGTTCCGGCTTGCTAAAACCATCAAGAATTTTTTGAGATTTTTGAGCTGCAGCTTTAGCGTCCTCGGTTTTCCCGATTTGATTATACACTTTTGCCAAATCGAGATATGCCGTTGATAAAAAAAATTTATCTTCTGTCTGCTCAGGCAATTTTATCGCTTCTTGTATTGTCTGCAAAGCCTCATCGCTTTTACCTTCTGCGGCTTGAACTAAACCGAGTTTCGACTGAGACATCCCCAATTGCCCTTTCATTTGACTTTTTTGCAAACCGGAGATGCTTTGTTGCAACTCGTCTTCAGCTGCGACAAAATCTTTGAGTTTATACTTAACTAAACCTAAATCGCGCTGAACTATGGCTACAAAATCCGGATTATTAATCTGCTCAAATGATTCAATTGCTTTCCCGTAATAATCTTGCGCCATCTCATAATCTTCTTGCTGGTAATATGTCACGCCGATCATGTGTTCACATTCTGCAGCCAGCCAATCGTTTCCCGCTTCCATAGCCGCTGCTGATAATCAGTTCTTGCTTCTATCAATTGACCGTTATCACGTTTTTCTTGAGCTTGTTGAAATTGCTGTTGTAAGTCCATACATTTTTCTTGTCATTCCCATGAAAATGGGAATCTTTCCGAAAAGATCCCCAATCAAGTTGGGGATGACAGCCCCTAGCTAAATCCTTTCGCCAGTCTCTCCCATTGCTGTTTGCGAATTTTCAAATTCGGATTGGCATCAATAATTCCCCTGGCTTTTTGCAAATATTCTTTGGCTTTTTCGGGATTATCTGTTTTCAACATTTGAGCGAACCTCATATAACCGCCTGAAATCCAAATATTTTTTTCATATTTAGCTTCATCACTGCTTTCCAGCTCTCGCAAAGCCGCTTCCGCCCGTGCCAAAGCAGATTTATCTCCTGCCTTATACTCACAGGTGCTCATATGAACTTTCATGTTTGCCAAAACAGATGGACGATTATGTCTGACCGGAGGATTGTTTTCCATGTTGGTTATTGCCTCTTTATAAGTAGAAATCGCATCTTTTAATTCTCCCAAATCTTCTTGTATTTGAGCTAGATTATAAAGAGGAAGCGCCAATGCTTCTTTATTTCCGCTTTCTCTGGCAACAGCAACTGATCCCAGCATTTCGTGCTTTGCCAATATCAATAAGCGCTTACTATCGTTCAAAGTACCATAATTGCGCAAAGTAATCGATCGATCGGCGACAACTTCCGCGAAACCTAAATCATCATTCTCTTGATCATAAGCCAGCAATGCTTCATCACCTGAAGCAAGTGCAGATGAATAATCCCCATCTTCGCGCGCTTTGGCTGTTTGTGCATGTAGCATACGAGCCTTGCTATCCGTATTCATAAATCACCTAAATTATACCAGGCCATTGCAACTAGAATTACTCAGTTTTTATATGAGAAGTTTGGAGCACTTTCAGGTGAACTGAACGCAGACTAAATAAAAGTTAGCGATTTAAATAAACATCATTGACGGCGTTCATTTAGCGAGCAGAAAAATTATTAGAGATACAAATAAACTTAAGCGAGCGTCACCTGAAACGGGCGACAAACTTCTTCTGGGTCAAAGATTACTTTGTTACGATCCGTGGCAAAGCGCAACTCCCCAAACATTTTTGGCGCCGGATTTTTTCAAAACTTTGGCCGTTTCCAGCATTGTTGCGCCTGAGGTCACCAAATCATCAACCAAAATAATCGCTTTATTCTGTATTAAATCTTTAGTTTTCAGTTTCAATACAAATGCGTCTTTCATGTTTTTCAATCTATCTTCTCGTTTCAAAGCAAACTGCGATGAAGTATCCTTAATTCGCTGTAAACAATTTTCGACCTTAAAACCAAACTTTTTCGCCATTTCTTTCGCTAACAACTCCGACTGGTTATATCCCCTTCTACGCAAACGCGACGGATGCAAAGGAATCGGAACAAGTAAACAAGATTGCTGAGAGAATTTAACAAAATATGGTTTCTGAATAATTCCTTCATAAAATAATTCTGCTAATACAGTCTTCATATTGGAAATATACGGCTGATATTTCAAAGCTGTAATCATTCTTTTGGCCGTATGATTATAAGTCAAACTGGCGGATACGCCGTCAATTGTGTATCTGCCCACGCAGCCCGGATGCGTCTTCCCGCCGATTGCCGGACGGTTGCAAACCAGACAGTTGTCTTCGCTTTGAAATGAAAGATAGGCAAAACAATTCGGGCAAATATATGAGCCGAAGGCTTTACAAGCCACGCAGCGCTTGGGAAACAGTAAATCCAGCAGATCCATAGTTTAAATGTAGCATATTATTCCCTCTCCTTTTAGGAGAGGGTCTTTGCCAAAGGCAAAGGGGTGAGGTTTGTTTGTTGAACAGAAGCGGTTTCAAAGTTATAATAAACAAACTCGGAGGAGTCGCATAGCTCGGTCCATTGCGGGGGATTGCTAATCCCCTGAGCTTATAAAAGAGCTCGCGCAGGTTCGAATCCTGTCTCCTCCGCCCTTCCAGCTTAAAATAATCCTGTAGTTTTGACATATTTACCGTAATTTGCTATGCTCTCTGGGTTCTTTTACACTCCGCTCGCTGCTTGCTTTCCCCATCAAGCTCTAAAATCGAGAGTTTCATGGGGGAATGTATCCCTCATTAGTTCAGATGAGGAGGTCGATCGATGCGTACACTGGCAGACCAGGAACGTAGAGCAATTCGCAACGGAGAGCATTTCCGCGTTGGAGTGATTCATCAGCTTCAACTGCTGCTGGGCAGCATTGAACTGGCAGTTGATGAAATTCCTAAGCTTGGAATGAGCATCTCAAACGGTTCACAAATGATGGTTCGGGTAACTTGTCATATTCCTGAACCACCAGGAGTTTGGGGAGGTTTACATCTGGTAGTGAATGCTCCTGACGACACCGAACTTTCGATGTTTATCAAAGACATTCTGTACGGAGTTGTCTTTAGACAAGAGAATACGGGCGTCGTCAAGTCGTGGGATACGCTCATGTATGACGGAGAAGGCCTGAGCATTAAGCACATCCTGCCACACGATCATCTAATCCTCAAGATCACCTGAACAAGCCGGCGTGTCATGCCGGAGCAGACTTTGTCTGCTAAAAATCCGGTTTTTTGCCTTAGCGCTATAGGCGCGATTGGCGAGGAGCCACGAGTATTGACGATAGCCGCCGAAAGGCGGCTTTCGCATGATATTGGGTATTCATTTAAAATAAATTCTGTATTTGCTGCAGAAGAATATCCGAATCATCTACTTCTTTTACCCGATTCACAATTCGAAAATCATTCCACCTTCTCCGCAAAAGTTCTATATTTTGTTTTTGTAGGGATGTTTTTGTAGGGATTGACAGATGTAAGACAATGTATTACAATAATTGGAACTGGCCATGGATATCATCATTGATGAACTTATCGTTGAGGAGGATCGACCAGAACATATTGCAAAGCATAATATCCAATTAGAGGAAGTTTTTCAGGTTCTAAATGGAGGTTATGTTTTCATCGATGGAAAACTGGGCAGATGGCTATTAATTGGCAAAACAACGAAGAAAAGATTTTTAACAATTATTATTGGTGCCAGAAAAAAGAAAAATACGTACGGTTTGGTAACAGCTAGACCCTCACGTAAAGAAGAAAAAAGTTTTTATAAGGAATTTACTTTATTAAAAGAAGGTGGTGAAAAAAATGGTTAAACAGACAATAGTCAAAAAAAATACTATAAAACCCATAAAACCCTTTAAGTCTCTTGACGAAGAGGCTGAATTTTGGGCTTCTCATTCAATTATTGATGGTATCGATGAAGGGACTAAAATCGGTTTTCATAAAACAAATAAAACAGATACGCTTACGATTCGTTTCCAACCCGAACAGCTTCAAGTTCTGAGAGAAGAAGCCTTGTATCAAGGTATTGGTCCAACTACTCTTGCTAGGATGTGGGTACTGGAAAAAATGAAAAATCGTCTGGATGCTCACAAGGGTTAATTTCTACTATTTCCCTCATTTTGCAAAATGGTGGTGGCTTCGATGAATTCTTTTTGTAATTGTTCCAATTCCTCCATCTTCCCTTCCGCTTCTTTGCGTTTCATTTCTTCACTTAAAATCTTAATTTTCGAACGCAGATAAAGCTCTCTTAACTGCTCGGCTGTTTTTTGTACTTCGGCTAAATACATTTCCTTGGACAACTTCGGTAAAGGGAACAATAACGATTTATTATACGCATGCAATAATTCCGCGGACAATTGCGTTCCAAACTGGGCTTGGTCAAATACACCTTTCGCGGCAGTTGAATAATCCAGCAAAAAACTAAATATTTTTTGATAGGCACGCTCTTTGGCCATGGAATTACTTAAAACCAAAACCGATTTTTCCAGTGTTGACTTAGGATCTTCACTTTGTAAAATAAGTGACACCAGATACTCTTCCAACACTTCCTCACGTGTCCGTTTTTCCGCAACCGCTTCCGATACAACTTTCGCCTGCTCCGGCATTACGCTGCGTTCAATTTCCTTTTGCAGATTATCTTCGCTTGTATCGATGGCCTTGCTCAATTTTTTCAAATAATGTTCGCGAATAATTAAATTGCCAATGCTGGCCAAAACCGGCAAAAACGTGCCGGCAATCATCCGTTTTCCTTCAGCAGAATCCGGATCGGCACTTGATATTGCCTGATCAAATAAATAATCATAAACGCTGATGTCTTTTTTCAAGGCTTGTTTGAAAGCCAATTCATTGGTTTTAATTGCCTCGTCCGGATCTTTGCTGCCCGGAATAACCGCCACGGTAGTTTTCAGATTTTTCTGATCAATAATCGGGATGCTGCGTTTCATCGCTTCCTGTCCGGCTTTATCGCCGTCAAAACAAATTGTGATTTTATCAGCGTAGCGAGCCAGCAAATTGACCTGCATCGGAGTTAAAGCCGTGCCTTTGACTGCCAAAACATTGGTCACGCCGGCTTGAAAACAAGAAATTACATCAAATTCTCCTTCCACTAAAATGGCTTGTTTTTCTTTTTTAATCGACTCCTTAGTCACTTGGATACCGAAAAATGTTTCGCCTTTGTGATAAATGAGTGTCTCACGGGTATTAATATATTTTGGGCCATTGCTTTGGACAGTTAAAATCCTGCCGCTAAAGCCGACGATATTTTCTCTGTGGTCGTAAAGTGGAAAAATTAACCTATTCCAGAAAAAATCCCGCAGTTGCCTGCCGTATTGAACTGCTAAGCCGGCATCCAGCAATTCTTCAGCCGTAAATTTCTTTTTTTTCATTAAATAATTCACCAAAGAGTCACGCTGATTTGGCGCAAAACCCAAACGGAATGTCTCAATGACTTTATCGTTAATTTTGCGTCCTTGAACATATTCCAAGGCTTTTTTACCCGCCGCATGTTTAGTTAAAAGATAATGATAAAATTCCACTGCCAAACTGTTGGCTTCATACAAACGCTCTTTCTTCGCCGCCAAGCCTGTGCTTATACCGCGATTTTGTAAAGTAACGCCGACTCGTTTGGCTAATAAACGCAAAGCTTCTGGGAATTCGATTTTTTCCTGCTCCATGACGAAGGAATACGCGTCGCCCCCAGCTTGGCAACCGAAGCAATGCCAGATTTGCCGCTCAGGCGAGACGATAAATGAGGGGGATTTTTCACCATGAAATGGGCACAAACCTTTGAAGTTTCGCCCGGTTTTTTTCAATTGAACTGTTTCCCCAATCAGAGAAACAATATCAATTTTCTCGCGGATTAACGCCACTTCGTCCATAGTGACTGCAGTATATACCACACTACATTCCTTTTGCAAAATTACGAATTGACTCACTAAGAATGACCTTCTACAATCATCGTTGACTCACGAGTAATTCACCTTTATCTTTTTCCAATTTTCTGTCCAGTAAGGGGGTGATATTTTGAAAGGAAAATATGATAAAGAATATCTTGCGCAATTAC
>DATKGO010000037.1:0-4138 GCA_035510695.1 Patescibacteria group bacterium
ATGCCGTCTATGAGGGATTACCAAAACTCATACTTTTGAAAGATGAAGCAGAAAAGATCGCAGTTTCCTACGCGAAGCAAACATTCGGATTCGACTTCTCCATGGTGTTTTACGACGTGACCACGCTTTACTATGAATCATTTCGAGAAGACATAAATAGAGAACTACTTACTGGTGATTTCGTCATTAAAGATGTAACAATAAGACCAAATTCACAAAATGATGAGTATACGGTGATATTTGGGATAATAAGCAAGAGTGATTCTGGTTTAGACATTCCGTTTTTTAGCAAAATGACACTTGTTCATGTATCAAAAAGTCTGATAAATCTGGGATTCAAGATTGCATTAATTAAAATAAAAAACCTTATACCAAATAAAAACGATAATTAATAAATTAATTTTTCACTGAATGATTGTCGAGGGTTTAACAGAAAAAACTATTCCACAATATTCCAAACAAAAGAACTCACTGAAAGTCCCAAACAACGCTAATTTAGCCATAATAAAAATCTTAAGAAAGCAGTGTAGGTTCCAAACAAAAATAGGATCGTGGGACAATCTTGGAACTTTTTTAACTCTCAGTATTGCGATATCTATATAATTTCCTTAAGAATGCATTTGGTCCAATAATCTCTAAAGTCGTTGGAATATTTGGCACCTTCTTTTTTATTAAGTCTCTTGCATCTTTTGTAACAATGAAATTGACACTACCAATGAAAGTCGTATTAAAAATCTGTGCGTCGTCTGGATCACTTGGCATAATATTAGGTAAGACATATGTTCTTCCATAATGGCTCTTCTTTTGTGTTAAATCTAATAATAAGTCGATCTGATATTTTAAAATCCGTTTATTAGGAATTAATCTATATAACTGACACAGTCTATATAGTTCGTACTTATATTCTTCAAATAGATGTAGCGGCTGTATTAAATTAAAAGCATCATTTCTTAACTCCTCAATGATCTTATAACAAGCACTATCAGTATGCGATCTTGCTTCTGCTAGTAATCTTGAATACAAAATATTAGTATCTAGAATAACATTTAATTTCCCGTTCGATGGGGGTGTAATTAACTTCCTACCCACTGCAGGTATCCTGTCTGTTGCAGGTTGTCTATTTATAACCAATTGGCGAGGTGTATATGTCCTTTTCATATATTAATTTATTAGCTTTCTATATTTGGGGTATACATACATAAAATTGTTGCATTTATTAGTCAATAATTTCTGATATTTTTTTAATGAGTTTATCTGTATATTTTGATTTTGCTAATAATTGTCCAATAGATAAAAACTCAAAATAGATAGCATTTCTGTTTGCAATAACATCATTTTCTTTAACAGGAACTAGAAGTTTCATCCGCGCTAATTTTTTATTATCCATCTCTAAATGAGCACCGCCAAGCTTATTTGCTACAAACTTTATTACCTCAAGTCTACTAAAAATATTTCCATTTACTATTATACTAGGTGCTGATAAAAATTCCTCTAGATTATACTTTTTAGTATTATTTTTAGTTCCATTTTGATTCATTTTTTCACTTTCTGTGGGGCTCGGAACATAATTTCCAATTATGAAAGATGACACTTCAAAGCCATGACTTATACCACTTCCAGCACTATAAAACGTTATTTTTTCTAACTTTTCGGATTTGAGCGGACTAACTGGAGCTTGAATATATAATGTCACGTTTAGCATTCTTTGTATCTTTATTAATAATCCTCCTTCATCAATAAGAAGTTGACGTAGAATTGTAGAGTTACGTCTTAACGAATCATCATCAATTTCTCCACCCCACATTTTTTTAATATAATCTAGATCACTTTTTACTATTCGCATTGCTTCCAACTGTTCTTTTGAAAACTCATTCATATTGAAAAATAATGTTTATATACCTCTATTTTCATGCGGCGTAACAAAAAATATGCAAAACACTAATTAGTGGGTATTGTTATCCAAGCCTGATATTCTATGGTATCAATTGCGAATGCGATAGCACATTCTACTTGTGTATGAGCAGTATTTATTTTAATAAACATACTTTGCAAAAAATTATGATTCTGTGGATTAGATATATTTACAATATTCATAACTTGAAGTGGATTTATGTCTATTGTTTCATCAAGAATAAATTTGCTTGAAAAGTCGCCTATTATAATATCTAAACCAAATTTTTCGACAAAGTGTTGAAAAATTGTTAACGGCTTTTGTATCAAAATATCTTTCATTAAATCCTTACGTAGTTTAAATGCAGATTCAATAGATAAATCATTTTTTTCTCTATTGGCGATAATAATCAAGATATTGGAGGTATCAATTTCTTTCGTGGTTAGCAATAAATCTAAACCTTTGTATGTTATTTCTTGACTATCTAATGGTCCTGCTAATGCTTTTTTTACCATTGTGTGAGAAATACCAAATTTATCTTTACATTCTGTTTCAAACATCTGAGTAAAAATCATATAATTTCATTTCCCCTAAGCTGAGTACATAAGGTTTCAATAACTATTATCAAGTGATAATTTGAATATATTTAAAAGTACCTAAAACTTTACTGAAAGTTCCAAACAAAAAAATTATGTTGACTAAACTAAAGCTATATGAATACCGAACGATTAGTTGAGCTTATTTCTTCGGTCTGCATCTTTCTTCATAAGTGAATAGGAAGCATGCAATAACATCGTAAATTCTTCAACTTCATTATCACTTGTATGCTCAGGATCAAGCGCTTGTAAAATTTTTACCACGTCTTCCTTACTGTGTATATCTAAATTATTATCATGAGCATAATTAAGCGCTTTGATAACTAATTCTGTTTTCTCAACGGTCGGATCTTTTGTATTCATAATTCACCCCCATTCTAGCACAATTTTTTCCTATGCTGAAGTAACTTCAGTTTATTTCTAATAAATAAACCTGTCAAACCTTAAAAAACTGAACAGCTCTTCTGTCAGTTTCCTGCTCTCAATTCTTCGCATAAATTCACGGCTGTGCGATTGAGAGAGAATATTTAAACTGCCTTCCCAAAGAACAGTTCGATCAATCATAGCCAATTTCCGATGGTGTCCCCCGGCTCCTAATAGGACTTGTACACCAATACATTCAAAGTATCGTATTCCGGCTTCTGCCTGTCCTGCCATATCACCGTCATGTTCATGCGGCGGTCTAGTTATGACAAAAACTTGTACCCCTTTGGCTATCAGTCTTTCAAATATGGGTTTGAGTATATTCAGCCTTCGAGTGGTAATAAACGGGCTTTCGATAATTACTTCCTCTTTTGTAACAGATAAATCATTTATGAATTTATTGTAAAAAGTGGTCTCATCGTATAGAATAGACGTTGTTATATCGGGGACAGGTTCGATTGTTACTTTTGATTTCCGAAACCAATTCATAGCTTTTCCTCCTTTCTTTTGAAATGAGCAATAGCTGATTGGAGATAGGCTTTTTCTTTCGGATCAATAGTTGAGGTCAGGTAGGTTCGAACATCGTCCCAGATGGTGCACATTTGGACGATTAGCTCAGCTGGTAGAGCGCTTCATTTACACTGAAGATGTCAGGGGTTCGAGTCCCTTATCGTCCACACAATATTATTTATCCTCCGGTTTCTCTTTCGCGTTAAGCTCCCGTGACTGCGCAAACAATAATCCCGCGTTATAGATTAATCCTATAAAATAAGCGCCAATGGCTGCTGATTCTTCCACTACCGAGCCTGAAAACGTAAGTTTGGCTTCTGCCACATGTATGGGTATCATAGTGGATTCTGTTCCGGCATACACAGCGATAGCTTGCATGGCTTTGTCGATTATGGAATTTCCATTAAATATTTTTCTAATTCCATCAAATGAAAGTTTAGCGACTAAATTAGGACATTCATTTCTTTTGTTTAATAATTTTCTATTAAATTCACTAACTCCAATTTGTGTTCCAACATAAGCAGCTGTGGATGCGGCAAGTAATGCGGGACTTGTGTGACTGTCAATAGCAGCTTTCACTGACATTACCCCAGTTTGCTAAATGATCAGCTAATAGTTAAGTTATCTTTTTGTATACGGTTGAGATAATAGTTGTGGTTGATGTAGTTTCTACGAAAGAAGCCACAATAAAACTCCCGCATCCAGCGTGGCGTCTGGG
>DATKGO010000038.1:0-23707 GCA_035510695.1 Patescibacteria group bacterium
TGCTGTGATGCGACAAATAAGTTTTTGAGAGCTACTGAGGAACAACAATATCTTTTTTTACGAGCTGTATCTTCAGACCTGTTTTTGGATAATAAAAACCTCATTATTACCCACAAATTCCCTTTTTCTGAGATAGCAAAACGTGATACCCATCTTTTGGTGCTCCCCCGCGAGGATTCGAACCTCGAACCTTGAAGTTAACAGCTTCCTGCTCTACCATTGAGCTACAGGGGATTATTAAAATGTCAAATTACCCGTTCATTTTATCATCAAACATGGCATAAATCCATCCCATGATTTATGCGTAGTCTATTGGCATAGTAATTCAAGTCTCGGGGAGCTAGGTTAGACTTTTAGTTGAAATGGTCGTACATATGCCCATTGGCCTTCATGTAATGTTAGAGTGTGCCTTCTAGCTTGAAGAGCATCACGAATTGCCTCTTTGCTTTTATCGTCAAAAGGAGAGTACCATCCTCCTCTCAAAAATGTACCTTGTGTTGTGGAGGTTGTTTTTAAACAGAGCGCAGTTTGATAACCTTTTCTCTTAACAAGAAGACTCTTATTCACAAGAACAGTTTCTTTTTTAGCCACTGATTCATCTAGATAGTTTTCAGATTCCTGACAATTATAAAATCCGCTTGCTGCAAAGATAGTAATTGTAGCGTCTGAATATTGTGGGCAGACTCTGCTTCTTACAGACGAAGGCATGTTTTTATCTGGAACGCGTGCCATAAACACTGAAGCGGCATTTCTCTCTTCATATGTGCGAGCGTCAACAACAAGGTGTAAAGCTTGTGCAGTAAACGGATGATCTAACGTAGCATGAAGGTCATCTCGAATATTACTTTCATTGAGTTTGCCCGTACCATTTATTTCGCCCCATCTAAAGAGTATATCTCTGGCGCAGTATGTGTTAAGAATTTTTCGTAACAAGCTTATCCCAGATTCTTGGTATATAGCAAAATCAGAAAGTGTCTGAATAAATACTTCTAATTCTTTTGGTACTAATGCTTGTAATTTTCCTCTGTATGACATAAGGAAAGGATATTTGTCAAATAAGGCGTCTATTTGAGAAGTAGAACCTGAAGAAATTAAATTATTTTCTAGCATAGAGGGTATTTTATACCGAATAACGTATTAATTTCAATTAAGATAATAAAAGCGTTTAAATTTTCGCATACCTGTTCCCCACATATTCAATCAGAGGGAGCAGTGTTGATTGTCAGTAATTCTCCAGGTTGCAGCCATTGATTTACGCTAAGTATTTTGTTAATGTAGAGATATGCACGCCTATTACATTTGGTATTTTTTAATCGGTGGCTTTCTGGCAAACGGCATGCCCCATTTTATTTGGGGGCTGTCAAACACGATTTCCCGTAGTCCTTTTGGCCAACAAACAAAGCCGAAAGTTAACTTTCGTTGGGGACTGTCAAATCTTATTGCGGCAACGCTTTTGTCTTTCTGGCAAATCTATGAAAATACCTTTACGGGAGGTGCGTTGATTTTTTTGCTTATAGGTTTTTGGCTGATGGTTGCCATGTTCGGTTTCGGAATAAAAAATTTTCTAAAGCAGTAGTAACCTATAAAATAAACTCTTCCAGTTCTCTTACATATTTATATTTCTTCTTTTTTATAATAATTGTTTAATAAAATAGATTATGGTACAAGAGATTAAATTAATTGTTTATCCGGTTAAAAATTTAGAAGCAGCCAAAAAACTTTTTAGTAAATTTTTGGGAATTGAACCCTATGCCGACAGTGATTATTATGTCGGCTTTCGGATAAGCGATCTGGAAATCGGTTTAGATCCAAGCTCTAAGCTGGGGCCAATTGCCTATACCGATGTAGAGGACATTAAAAATAGTCTTCAAGCAATGACACAGGTCGGTGCTGAAATTGTCCAAGACGTTAAAGACGTAGGCGGGGGTCTGTTGATTGCACAGGTAAAAGACGCTGACGGGAATATTCTTGGCCTCAGACAATCATCCTAATTTTTTAATGTTTTTATCAGAATTAATTGTATAATGGAATTACATGCAGATTAAAGATAAAGTCGCGATTGTGACCGGTGCGTCTTCAGGAATTGGCTTAGCTACAGCCAAATTATTAGCGCAAAAAGGCGCAAAAGTCGCTTTGGTTAGCCGCTCAAAAGATAAACTTGAGAAATTGTCCAAAGGATTGCCAGATTCATTAGTTGTGGTTGCCGACATGAGTAAACCGGAAGAGATTAAATCCATGGTTCAGGAAGTGAAAAAACATTTCGGTAGAATTGATATTTTAGTAAATAATGCCGGACAGGGATATGACGCTCCGATTGAGCAAATCGATCCGGTTATTTTTCATCAGATTTTTGATTTGGATGTGGTCGGACCATTGGTCGCGATGCAACAAGTAGCTCCAATTATGAGACAAAATGGTAGTGGATCGATTGTAAATATAAGTTCGGGAACTGCTTTAATGGCTTTGCCGAATATGGCAGCCTATTCATCTTTGAAACGTGCTTTAGTCGGAATTAGTTTGACAGCCGGAGAGGAATTGAAAAAAGATAAAATCAGCGTAAGCGTGATTTATCCGTATATCACAGACACGGATTTTGAGAAAAACACTATTAAGTCATTGAACTCGGAAGAAGAAGGGCAAGGTGAGCATGGTGGGTATGAGCCGCCGAAAATCGATAGTGCGGAATATATTGCAGAGAAAATTGTAAGTGAAGGAATTGAAAAAGAAGCAGTCGAAGTCTACGCCCACGAGTGGATGAAGAAATAATAATCCAATAAACAAATTATTGAATTGCTCTTGCTAAGAACGCATCTGGGATGTAAAATACCCATCATTATGTCAAAAGAAAATGTTGTAGTCGTAACAGACTCTACTGCAAGTGTGTCAAAGAATGAAGCAGCTAAATATGGTATAGAGGTAGTTCCATTAAGACTCGGTCCACCGGTTGACCCTGACCGAAATAGGGACGGCGTAGATATTGATACAAATGGTCTAGTAGAATTAATGGATAAAACCGGCCTAATACCTAAAACCAGCGGGCCTCCTCCCGGTGATTTTGAAGATGCTTATAAACGACACCCGGATTCTGATATTATATCTATACATTTACTTAAGAAAGCCAGTTCTACCGTTTCTTCCGCTGAGACTGCTGCAAGTGAGGTTGCTGCAAGCCGGTCTAAATCTAGAAGAATTGTCGTTTACGACTCAGGAACAATGTCGATGGGACTTGGATTTCTCGCTCAAATGGCAGCAGAATTAAGTAGAAAGGGAGCAAGCATAGAAGAAATCATAAAAAAACTGGATAGCATGAGATCGAGGACGGAAATTTATGCATTAATTAATAGTATGAAAAATGTTGCCGTGGGTGGAAGACTTGGGGCAATTACCAGATTGATTGGTACGGGATTAGGTATTAAGCCAGTTATTAAATTTACAGATGGTAATTATGGAATTTATAAGGCAATAAGATCGGAGAATAAAGCTTTAGCAGAGATTGTGGATCTAACAGAAGCTCATGGCAGAGAAAATGGGTTGGAAAAAGTAGCTGTAGTTCACGCAGGTGCTTTGGAGACAGCTAAAGGAGTAGCGCAGGAAATAAGTAGATTCTATCCAGAAGTTGGTATTTTTGATTGTGGCGCAGTTTTAGCGACTCACGCCGGTCCACGTATGGTTGGTGTCGTAGCTGTTAGGAAATAATCTCATCACAACGTATATCTCTTCAGGAACTGCTGTTTGAGGATGCCAACCAGGCCTAAATAAGTTGAAACAAGAAGGACGAGAATAACGAAATATAATGGCGGTGGAGAGACAAAACCTAAAGGTTTAGCCAGTGGAGAGATAGGAATTAACAGAGACGCGGCTACAATTGTTAAACAAGTAATCAAAAGCCACTTGCCGGGTTTGCTGAAAAAGAAAGGCGTTTTGGAAGTGCGGATGACAAAAACCACCAAGATTTCCGTGGCCATGGATTCGATAAACCAGCCGGTTTGAAATAACGCTCCCTGGGCATGAAAGAAATAAATCATCACTCCAAAAGTCAGAAAATCATAGATAGAACTAATCGGGCCGAAAAAAATCATGTAATTGCGGATAAAATTGATATTCCAGTGGCGGGGTTTAACCAGTGATTCGGCATCTACATTGTCTGACGGAATACTCAATTGGGAAAGATCATATAAACCATTGGTTAAAAGAATTTGTACCGGCGTCATCGGCAAGAAAGGCAAGAAAAATGAAGCGCCGGCAGCCGAAAACATATTGCCGAAATTAGAACTGGTGCCCATCAGGATATATTTAATTGTGTTATTAAAAGTTCGTCTGCCTTCCATAATTCCATCGGCAATGACATCCAAACTTTTATGAAGTAGTACTATCGCGGCCACATCTTTGGCCACGTCAATGGCCGTGTTGACCGAAATTCCTACATCGCTGGCCCGTAGTGAAGGAATATCATTGATGCCATCACCCAAATAACCTACAGTATGTCCTTTAGCTCTGAAAGCTTTAATTATTCTCATCTTTTGTTCCGGACTCAAACGGGCGAAGACATTGGTTTTGTCCAAATGTTCACTAAGAACAGAATCGGACATTTTTTCGATTTGTTCTCCCACTAAAATGCCTTCAACTGTCATGCCGACTTCTTTACAAACCTTTTGCGTTACGATCTCGTTATCACCGGTAATAACTTTAACTTCCACATTTAATCCACGTAGTTTGGCTAAGGCTTCTTTGGCGGAAAGTTTGGGGACATCCAAAAAGGTGAGATAGCCCAGAAATGTCAACTCATTGGCATCTTTCCAAGAATATTCTTCTTTTTTATTCACTTTTTTTGTTGCCACTGCCACCAGTCGCAAGCCATCGTTATTTAAAGCGACAAATTTTTCATGTAAAGATTTGTTTTCTTCTGTTTTATGGCATAATTTTAATATTGTGTCAGGCGCGCCTTTGACAATCAGAGTGCAGTTATTTGCCTCCTCAACAACCGCGAACATGGCTTTTTTATTGTAGTCAAATGGGTCATCGTCAATTTTGCTGATATTGGCAGGCAAATGCACATTGTTTTTTTGCGCGTATTTCCAAATCGCGGCGTCAATGCTGTTACCCAAAATATGCCTATGTACAATCGCGTCATTACAATGCAGACTTGCCAGTAGAACCGGCAGGGATTTTTTATGTTCTCTATCAAAATAATCAACCAGTTCGATACTTCCTTCCGTTAGAGTCCCGGTTTTATCCGTACACAAAACATCCATGTTGCCTAAATTTTCAATAGCAATTAATTGTTTGGCAATGACTTTTTTCTTGGCTAATTTTCCGGCACCATGTGACAAACTGACTGTTACAATAACCGGTAAAAGTTCAGGAGTTAAACCGACGGCAATGGCCAGAGCAAAAAGCAGAGATTCAAGTAATTGTCGTCCCAGTAAAGCATTGATAACAAAAATTCCCAAACTTAAGATAAGAATGACTTTGACCAAGAGTGTGCCAAAATTGCTCAAGCCCTTTTCAAAATCGGTCTGCGGTTTAATAAACATAGTACTTTTGGCGATTTTGCCAAATTCGGTGTCTTTTCCGATTCGAATGACCACGCCTTTACCGGAACCGTTCTCAACAGCGGTACCCATAAAAGCGATATTGGTCATTTGATTAATAGTGGAAGTAGTGGAGAGAGGCGTGTCGGTTTTGAAAACTGTTTTGGATTCGCCGGTCAGAGCCGATTGATTTATCTCCAGATTTTTTGTTTCCAACAGTCGGAGTTCAGCCGGAATAATTGAGCCTTGTGACAATAAAACAATATCTCCGATGGTCAGATGTGAAACCGGTATTTCTGTGTGCTCGTCATTCCGCAGCACAAAACAGGTAGGTGAAATTTTTTTAAGTAGGTTATCAACCGTTTTCTCTGCACTGAATTCATTCCAAACGCCCAGAATTATACTGACCAAAATCATGCCGAAAATGTAATAGGCGCTGATTTGCTGTCCCAGAAAATAAGAGATAAGAGTGGCTGCTGCCAGAATTATAATCAAGGGATTGTTGGTAAACTGGCGCAGACTAATGGTGAATAAACTTACATGGCGTTTATGGATAGTATTTAGGCCGTATTTTTTTTGTCTTTCCAAGACTTCTGTTTCGCTAAGACCGGAAAGGCGAGATTGTAATTTAGTTAAAGTGTCTTCGTAGGTGAGTTTATAGAATTCCTGATTCATCACTATTCATGATAGCCTTAAAGCTAAAAATTTACAATTTTTAGCTTTATTCTTTAGGAGTTTGTCGCACGTTTCAGGTGATGCTCGCTCAAGTTTATTTTTAATACAAACTAATACCAGCTCGCTAAATGAACGCTGACAATTGTATTTATTTAAATTGAAAAAATTATTTCTTAGTCTGCGTTCAGTTCACCTGAAAGTGCTCCAACCTCCTCTACGTCATAACAATATAACAATTTACGTAGTTTGTGTTAATATAGTTTCATATGCCAGCGAAGAAAACTACAAGAGAAGAAACATATAGCGTAAAAGGAGAGAGATTAATTGAGAAAGTGAAACAATTGATTGCGGAAGGGAATGTCAGGCGGATTAGTATTAAAGATAAAAGCGGAAAAACAATTATCGAATTTCCTCTGACGATTGGTGTAGTTGGTGCAGTGATTGCTCCGGTGCTTGCAGCGGTGGGTACTATTGCCGCGCTGGTGACAGAGTGTTCAATTACAGTGGAAAGAGAAGTAAACGAGTGAATAAAGATTTATGATTTATGAATTAGGATTTAACAGAACGAATTGTTAAATTACTATTTGTCATTCCCATGAAAATGGGAATCTTTATTGCCTTATGCGGAATGTCATTGTTTTACACGGATGGGGTGGAATACCGCAGTCATTTTGGTTCCCTTATCTTAAAAAAGAGCTAGAACATGAAAAGTGTTCATTTTGTATTCCTCAGCTCCCCAATACCGATAATCCCAAACTTGCAGAGCAATCAGAATTTGTGTTAAAAAATACGAAACTCCATTTACCTATTGACTAAATTTAATAGATGAGATACAAGGGAAGTAAGAGGAAATATGAAGAATGAAATTCAAGGATTAAGCCTACCACCTTTAGGAGAGGATTCTCAGGACGAGAGAATCGTCTTAGATAGATCTGCAGATAGAATATCACCACAAGTAGTATTTTGTCCTTACATATAGCTGGCACGCGATATGTTGCGCCAGGCGAAAGCAGACATACTCGAGGTGGTGAACAATATCCTTCAATAAAAGGTTGGTCTCTCTAGGCTTACTCAATTCTTACCTTTTTCTATAACAATTAGCTGATTTAGTCCTCTACACTATTTCTGTTTAATTATGGATGGAACCACAGGGACAGGCTATAAAAGTTACGGCAGAAGATCTGTCTGGCAATGGATAGGTCTTTATTTGGTTATTGCCATATTGTTATACGGTGCAATTTATTTTCTTTATTTAAGAAATAATTATAAATATTCATCCAATAATGCAGCAGCGCCTTATTCCAGTCCTACAACGATGATTAGCCCTTCAACAGCTTCAAGTCCAACCACTTCAGCCAAACAAAAGTTTACGGATTCTCCCAATTATAAATATGCCTATAAAATCTTTCCCGGTCCGATTTCTGCGGCTTCAAAAGCCGCCATGTCGGGATTTATGATGCAAATAAAAAGTTTAGCCAACGGTTCAACGCAAATTAATCTGGTGGCGCAAAAATTAGGCTATACGAGTCAAACATATACTCTGGCTAAAGGAGAGTCACTTTATTTTATTGAGAAATTTTCAGGAGATGATAATCCGACGGCCGATATGGATGAAACTGCGGGAGATGATACGGCAGTGGTAGTAGATCAAAACGGAGATATCGTACAGTAAAATGAATTTTCAAACTCCAAACTCCAATAAATGTTCAAGTATTAAATTATCAATTAGTTGAAGCTTTGAACATTGATGTTTCATTGGTGCTTGAAGTTTGAATTTTGAGACTTCTTTTATATTCGCCTCTTGCCCAATCATATAAAAATTCTATATACTGGATATATGCTTCGAGTAGCGATAAACGGATACGGAAGAATCGGCAGGATGGCACACCGCATCATAATGCAATGGCACAGTGACGAGATGGAAGTGGTGGTCATTAATGCCGGATCTTCAACCGATCTTAAAGGTTGGATGTATCTGCTCAAATATGACACTGTTTATGGCCCAATTGACGCGGAGATGTCGGTTAACCCCAATTCGGATGAAAGTAAGAAAGATTTTTTGGGGACATTAACCATTGCCGGTAAGCCGATTGCTGTTTATTCGCAAAAAGATCCCTCACTTCTGCCTTGGAAAGATTTAAATATCGATGTCGTGATTGAGTCAACCGGACATTTTACCACGACTGAGAAAATGCAAACTCATATTACTGCCGGTGCAAAAACAGTGGTTCTTTCTGCACCTGCTAAAGATGATACACCGACTTTTGTGATTGGCGTAAATGACGACAAATACCAGGGAGAAAAAATAGTCAATAATGCTTCCTGCACGACTAATTGCATCGCGCCGGTGGCCAAAATTATTCAGGAGCATTTTGGGATTCAAAAAGCCATGATGACGACTATTCACAGTTTTACCTCCGATCAGAGATTGCAGGACGGCGGCCATAAGGATTATCGGCGGGCAAGAGCAGCCGGAGAAAATATAATTCCAACTTCTACGGGGGCCACAATTGCCGCGGCTAAAGCAGTGCCGGAATTGGAAAATAAATTTGCCGGACTTTCGATCAGAGTTCCAGTGCCGGTTGGTTCTCTTGCTGACTTTACTTTTCTTTTGAGTAAGCAAACGACGGTGGAAGAAGTTAATAATGTTTTGGAGCAGGAAGTACAAAATTCGGCTTATCAAGGAATTTTAGCCGTTACTCATGATCCGGTAGTTTCCTCGGATATTATCGGTAATTCACATTCATCAATTGTGGATTTGTCGCTGACGCAAGTGGTTGGCGGAGATATGGTAAAAGTAATTGCCTGGTATGATAATGAATACGGATACGCGAATCGTTTGGTAGAAATGTGCGCCTTGGTTGGAAAAGCGGCGCAGAACGCATAGATATTTAGTAGACGAATAATGTCAGTCTTTAATGATTACATTATTCGTTTTTTTATTCAAGGAATAGTTACTAGAATAGTGCGACGTTTATTGGCTCGGAATATTCTTTTTCTCATGCATCCGGCGAAGGAGAGTTTATATTTTTATAGCATCTTTTGTCTCGCCTAGATTCCTTGCGAAAAAGAACATTCCTTCGCTCGCATTAATGGTTTGAAAATTTATAAGGTATGGATTTTGCAAATATTAATAACATTACTATTACCGGCAGAATTGCCAGCGGAGCGACGACTTTGGCGCAAAATTTAGCCAATTTTTTAGAATGGGAATTTTTGGAAGGAGGAAGATACAGCGATGAATTTTTCGCCAAGATTAAGCAAAATGAGATGGAAGTTAATCTCCGGCCAGACAAATTGGATCTGGATTTTGATAATTACGTCAAATATTTATTAATGAATGAAAAGCGTTACGTGATTCAGTCGCATCTTTCCGGTTTTATGGCGCAAGGGATAGATAATACTTTTAAGATTTTAACTGTTTGTGAAGATAAATTTGGTAATGATAAACCCGAGATTCGCATTGACCGTTTGATTAATCGAAAAAATATTTCTGCCGAGGAAGCGAGAATGGAGGTTCAAAAACGAGAAGAAGGGAATATTAAAAAATGGAGAAAGCTTTATGTTCCCGATGATCCTGAGTGGGTCTATTGGGATAAAAAATATTATGATTTGGTGATAAATACCTATGCTTTAAATAAGGATGAGGGTCTGGCTTGCGTTTTGGAGGCAATTGGCTATAATGCAGAGAGATAGGACGCGAGGGAATTGTTAAATTGTTATCGCTCGCCAAGTCAGACTTGGCTCGCTAATTGTTATATTGTTTTTAACAATTTAATAATTTAGCAATTTAACAATTGCATAATGTTGAAAATGAAACAATTAATCATAGCCTTTGCCATATTACTAACATTTGTTTATGCACAGACTGCTTTTGCCCAGCAGCCTTCGTTAGTGGTTTCAATGCCGCCTGTTTCGGCAACCCCTGTCCCGACAATTGATTATGCTTTGCCTTATCCCGGTCTTTTGGCCGATAATCCGCTTTATCCTTTGAAGACATTAAGGGATAACATAGTCGGCTGGATGATCAGAGATCCCTTAAAAAAGTCCGCTTTTGATTTATTGCAGGCTGATAAGCGTTTGGAAGGCGGAGCTTTTCTTATTCAACAGAATCCAAGCAAATTCTCCTTAGCTCTTTCAACTATTTCCAAGGGAGATAATTATTTTTCTCAGGCGGTTGATAAAGTTATTGAAGCGAAAAAAGAAGGAATGGTTATTGCAGATCTGATGCGTAAATTAAATACCGCCAGTTTAAAGCATGAAGAAGTACTTAAGACTTTAGAAAGTCAAGTCTCCGGTAATAATAAAGCCGGAATTAAGTTTGAAGAAAAAAGGGTAGCTGATATTCATCAGCAATTAATGCTGCTTTTACCCAAATAATAACTTCTAGTATTTTTCTTACAATATTATTTAATTTGATTAAAGCTGAATTTACAATTGATATAAATTGATGCAGTTGACTCTTTACCCGTAGTGTAATATTCTTTCTTTGGCGCTAGATAGGGAGCTTGGGAATTTGAAAATTAAAGTATATGCATTGCCCGTATTGCGGACAGATAAAGTCAGAAGTTGTAGAGACTAGAGACAATGAAGACCTTGACATGATCAGGCGCAGAAGGAGTTGTCTGCATTGTGAAAAACGCTTTACAACTTATGAACGGATTGAGAATGTCCATTTGCTGGTAATTAAAAGAGACGGCAGACGTGAACAATACAGTATTGATAAATTACGTCGGGGAGTGTTAAAATCGTGCGAGAAAACGAAAATTTCAATGGAGCAAATTGACAATTTGGTGGGAGATGTAACGCGAGAATTGAGAGCCGGAGAAAAAACGGAAATTGAAAGTCGATGTATCGGAGATGCGGTTGCAAAACGGTTGAAAGAATTGGATAAAGTCGCTTATATTCGTTTCGCCAGTGTTTTTAAACGTTTTGTTGATCCGGAAGATTTTAAAAAAGAAATTAATTTAGCTATTAAAAATTAAACATATGCAACAACTTGACGGCATCAGAGGAAAAGTTTTCTTAGACAGATATGCTCTTCGCGATAAAGAAGGGAATCTGGTCGAACATAATGTGGAAGAAACCTGGCGACGGGTAGCCAAAGGCATTGCCCAAAATGAAAAAGCCAAAGACCGTAATCATTGGGAAGAAGAATTCTATAACATAATGACCGACTTCAAGTTCGTCCCCGGCGGAAGAATCATTTCAGGAGCAGGTACAGGATTTCAGGTAACTTATTTTAATTGTTTTGTTATCCCATCCCCTAAAGATTCCCGGCAAGGTATTTTGAAAGCACTTGGGCAATTAGTAGAAATTCAGGCGCGCGCAGGTGGTGTCGGTTTGAATCTTTCTTCGCTTCGCCCGAGAGGTGCAAGAGTTAAAAAAGTAAATGGTTATTCCTCAGGTCCAATTAATTGGGCAACTCTTTTTTCAGTTGCTACTCATGATATAGTCCAACAAGGCGGTACCAGACGCGGGGCTACAATGATCATGCTGCATGACTGGCATCCGGATATTGAAGAGTTTATTACCGTCAAGCAGGATTTGACGAAAATTAACGGCGCAAATTTGTCTGTTTGTGTTTCCGACAGCTTTATGGAAGCGGTGAAAGCAGATAAAGATTGGGATTTGGTTTATCCCGATACAGCAGATCCTGAATACGATGCAAAATGGGATGGAGAATTGGATCTATGGAAAGCTTTAGGGAAAAAAGTTATTGTCTATAAAACTCTCAAAGCCCGCGCTTTGTGGGATTTAATCTGTACGGCTGCCTGGCAATCGGCTGAACCGGGAATACATTTCTTGGAACGCAGTAATAAGCAAAGTAATACCTGGTATTTTGAGAGATTTGTGGCTACTAACCCGTGTGGAGAACAGCCTTTGAGCGGATGGGGAGTCTGTAATTTAGGTTCGATGAATTTGGCAGCTTATGTCAAAGATGATGATTTGGCGAATGATAAGCCGGGTTGGTTTGATTACAAACAATTTGCCACTGATGCGAAAATTGCCATGCGCTTCATGGATAATGTCATAGACCAGACTTATTATTTCTTCCCGGAGAATGAGAAAGTAGCCAAAGATATTCGCCGTACAGGACTAGGCATTATGGGTTTGGGCGACGCATTGATTAAGATGAAGATTCGTTATGGATCCGAAGAATCAATTCCGGTGGTTGAAAAAATGTTCCAGACCCTGCGTGACAGCTCATATGAAGCATCTGCGGATTTAGCTGCCGAAAAAGGCTCATTTCCTAAATATGATAAAGAAAAATTTCAACAGGGATATTTCATTAAGCAATTGCCGAAAAAAATCCGCGAGAAGATCAAGGAACAAGGTATCCGCAATGCAGTTCTGTTAACAATTGCGCCAACCGGCGCCACATCGACGCTAGCCGGGACATCTTCAGGCTTGGAGCCTATTTATGAATTTGCGTTTAAACGAAAATGGCGTGGTGGAGAAGATATGGTTTATCATCCTTTATATGATGGATGGAGGATAGCTCATCCTGATGCTGTTAAGCCGGATTATTTCTGCAGTGCGAATGATTTAACACCTTTGGAACATGTGAAAGTTCAGGCAATTGCCCAGCAGTATATTGATTCCAGTATCTCTAAAACTGTGAATGCTCCAAACACTCATACCGTTGATGACGTGAAGACATTGTATATGTTGGCCTATGATATGAATTTGAAGGGACTAACCTATATGCGGGATGGCTCAAGACAAGGTACTCTGGAAAGAGTTGACGATAGGAAATCTGCCTCACCTAAAGCTACGGCGGAAGAAGTAAAACCAATTATTCCGGTCACTCCGCGGGTTACCAGGCCGATGATGTTGAAAGGTACAACTTATAAAACAGATAGTCCGGTTGGTAAAACCTATATTACCATTAATCATGATGAAGACAACCAGCCTTTTGAAGTGTTTATTCATAATGGGAAAACAGGATCTGATCTTATGGCTATGGCTGACGCCTTGGCGCGAATGATTTCCTTTGTTCTTCGACTTTATAGTCCAATTTCCAAGCGTGAACGCATGCGGGATATGATTTCCGAACTTTCCGGAATCGGTGGAGCGAGAAGTATAGGTTTTGGGGAAAATAGAGTCAGATCATTGCCGGATGCAGTAGCGAAAACTTTGGCCCGACATTGTGACTTTCGGGTTAACGGTAAAGTGGAAGATAAAGCAGTGATCGCTGCTGTACAAGCTGTCCCGGTCGCGGATTCAGCTAATGTGACTTCATTAACCAATGGTCATGCCACGAATCATGCAGGTCAACAGGCAATTGATATGCCGGAGCAGGAAGAAGTGGTAGCACATCAGTTGGCATTGACACCTGAAGATTTAAATGCGAATCACTCAAATACGAATCTTTTTGATGTGTGTCCACAATGTCAGACAGTGAGTTTTGCTTATGAAGAAGGTTGTAAGAAATGTTATAGCTGTGGATACAGCGAATGTTAATTAAAAAAGTATCTAGGCAACTAAGGTGTAATTCCTTGTCAGTGCCGCTACTGTGAGTCCCTTCGAAGCTTTTAAGCGAAGAGGGATAAGACAGAAAACTAGATATTTTTATTTTTCCCGAGCAGGATTTTTTTGTTTTTTAAACATATAAATGTCCTCCTCGGGAGGACTTTTTTTGTGCTTATGAAAAACAAAGGAAAAATCTATACCAGAACAGGGGACAAAGGATTGACGTCTTTACGAGGTGGAATTAGAGTGTTGAAAACCGATGAGCGGGTTGAAGCGTACGGAATGGTGGACGAGTTTGACAGCACAATTGGAGTTGCTATAGCTCAAATTAAAGAACAAAGAACAATAAACAATAAACAAAAAGTTGTAAATGAGCTAATTGAAATACAACATGATTTGTTATTGATTGGTTCCACTTTGGCTAATCCGGAAAATCCGCAGTTGCCGGAACTGAAGAAACGGGTTGAAGCGTTTGAAAAATATATTGACGAAATGACAGAAGAACTTCCCGAGCTGCATAATTTTATTCTTCCCGGCGGAGGTCTAGCCGGTGCGGAGTTGCATTTAGCCCGAACCATTTGCCGTAGAGCCGAAAGAAGAGTCGTCGGTTTAGCGCAAAATCAAGAAATTGATGATAACATCAGGATTTATTTGAATCGTTTATCGGATTTATTATTCACGATGGCGCGCTTTGTCAATCATCTAGAAAAGCAAACCGAGACGATTTGGAGAAAGGACTAGGGTTTTTTATGAGTTTAGAAGTAGCTAATCGACCTACAATAAATAGCGATAGCAATGCCGTAAGATTGGCAGAAAGAGTAGTTGAGGCATATGAGAGGCAGGAGGAGGATGTTTATTTGCTTCCCAAAACGGGTTTTAATGTCCGGGATCAAGTGCAGCAGTTAAAGCGTGATTTTATTCAAGGCAAATTACAGGGTGAAAATACTGCAGATATTGTGGACGGTTGGCTGCAAAAAACCAGTCAGGATATTCAGGGATTTAAAGTTGAATATTTATGTGAAGGACCTTTATTTCCAATAGTGTTGGATTATGCCAATGTCGATGGAAAGAAACGAGTGGTCGCGCCGTTATATAACGGAAAACTATTAGTTGATACAGTATCTCCTAAAGAGCGCAAGGGAAGTGTCGCCCGATCGGTTAAGGAAGTAGAAAATTTTTTACTTGAAGCAGCAGTGGGGAGAATGGCAGTAATGACGAGCCCTGATGGATGGAGTGGACTCACTGACCCACAAGGAAACAAGATTAAATACCCGGATGCACAAACCTATGTCTGGCAAAAACAAGAAGATGGGAGTATACGAGGATTTACTGTAAAAACAGACATGACACTTAAGCAAAACGAAGAATTGCTGGAACAATTAGGAATTTCAAAAGAACAATTGGGTTATAGACTACAAGATGGTGAGTGGAAGGATCAATTAGGAATAGAAGATCGACTCAGTACAATAGTAGAGAGTGTCGCGTATCTGCGTCCAGGAGCATCTATTGAAGATATTGTGGCAAGGATTAAGCAAATTAAAAAATCAGAAGTCGCGTTTACTGATACAAAAGGAGAAAGCAGAACTTTTACAGAGATTTTTCAAACCCTAAAGAATCCACAAAATTTATGGACATTGGATGAGCAAACACAGAAATTGGTAGAGACATTTAATATTTATGTACAGAGGCAGTTGAGGAGTGGATATATAACAGAAGAAGTAATGGAAAATATTGAAACAGCCTTAGGTATGACTATTCTGGATTTGGCCGGGCGTATTAATCCTTCGGTACAAACCCAGAAGTTAAATTCGGCACCTCCGCAAATGATTTTATCCATGGTGCAAGCAATAGGCGGATGTAATGGAGGAGGAATTGATTCTGCAAATAGTGGTAATAGCGGTAATGTGATTGTGAATGGGATCACACCGCGTAATGGAGAGGTCTGTGTAGAAATTAGATGTAGACGGCCAGGTTGCGGTTGGAAAGCTAGTGAAAGCGATGCAAAAGAAATTGCGGAAGGGAAATTAAAATCTTGCCCTAAAGAGGTTCGTGATGCAAATGGCAAGGTGGTTTTGGATAAAAATGGTAAACCAAAACTTTGCGAATGGAAACCGTAATAATTATTTTTTTGAAATAACAGTTCTTACTCCAATATTTTCATGTTTAAAGTCAGGAGATTGCGTGACAGCTATTTCCATGGCATCTCTTTGTAATCGTTCACATTCTCTGTTAACACAGAGTAGCCCGCTTCCAGGTTCACCTCTCCAAAAATAAGAATAAGCTGATGCTTTTGCCAGATCCATATTATTTGTAGTATGTAAGGGTAGGCCTGTTTGCGGATCAAAAAGTTGATCATTTTCAACAGGAATAACCCATCCGTTTGGAGGGAGGATAATAGGCGATTGTCTTCCTCCTTTCGCTTTCCATTTACCATCTTTTGCAATTAAAGAATCAGGTTTTGATACAAATAATGCTGATATATATCCTTCTGCCAGATTCGGATTTTGTTCATCTATATCAAAATCAACAAAGTCGGCTGTCCATTCTCCTCGTTCACTAAAAAGCGGAATATTATTGGCTTTTGTAAATTTACTAATAATTCGTAGTACTCCGTTCTCTTGAATTTGCTTCGTAAATATGTCATGCTAATAATTATCTAAACTGTAAGGGGGTGATTATGTGCATATATCTGCCCAAACAAAATTTAAAGTAATCCTATCGCCAGAAGAAAAAATAATACTGGGAAATCTGATACGTAGAGGAGCCACCAAGGCAAGGACTATTACGCGGGCTAGAATTCTCCTGCTCGCAAATGAAGAAAAAACTGATGCCGTCATTTGTGCTGCCTTAAATATTGTCAGGAGTGTTGTTTACGATACAAGGAAACATTACGTTACAGACGGACTTAAGCGTGCTCTTTATGATCTTCCCCGTCCTGGACAAAAAAGAAGGCTCACGGGAGAACAGGAAGCAGAAGTTATTGCCATTGCCTGTACTGACGCTCCGAAGGGATATGTTCGTTGGACAATGGATTTACTAACTGAGGAGGTTAATAAAAAGCTTACCGTATCAATTGGAAGAACGGCGCTGTATAAAGTGCTGCTTCGATCTGACACCAAGCCCTGGATAAAAAAAAATGTGGTGTATTCCCAATGTGACATCTGAATTCAAAAAGAGAATGCAAAATGTACTGGAGGTATACGAAAGACCATATAACCCGCGGAAGCCAGTTGTCTGCCTGGATGAAAAGAGTAAACAATTGCTCAAAGATACCAGAGTAATAATTGCGGGAAAACCCGGGAAATCAACAAGAGCTGATTATGAGTATGAGCGAAATGGAACGTGTAACCTTTTTGTTGCTGTTGAGCCAAAGAGAGGGAAACGAATTGTCAGAGTGACCAAACGCAGGACAAAAAAAGATTACGCCTCTTTTATCAAGTATCTTGTTACCCATGTGTACAAAAAAGCCAAGAAGATTGTCTTGGTTGAGGATAATCTCAATACCCACAATAAACAAACACTCATCGAAGTTCTAGGCGTTAAAGAAGGAAATAAAATAGCCAGAAAGATTGAATGGCATTTTACACCTAAACATGCAAGTTGGCTTGATCAGGCGGAAATCGAAATACACGCACTTGAGCAGCAATGCTTAAATAGACGAATTCCTGATTTTCATACCATGCAATCAGAAGTAGCAGCCTGGGTAAAAAAGAGAAACCAGAACGAATGTAAAATTAACTGGCAATTTACAAGGGAAAAAGCAAAAGAAAAATTTAAACTAAAATAGCTCTTTGACATTATTGTGAGGCAAAATTAGGAGAATGGAGTATTAGATTCATCAGAAAGAAATGCATGAATATCTTCCGGAGTTACTAATCCAACTCTGTCATGGAGAAGAGAAAGAGTGGTTATTGATAGAGGTTGTCCGTTTATTGAAAATAATTGGGAATATGTTTCCTGCGAGGCTGTTTGTAAAGTGGGAAATTTTGTTCTTAAAAAACGCAGCTCTACTGGAGAGTAAGTTAATTCGCTTTTGCTTATCGCTTCAGCAGCTGAAATTCGATTTGTTTCTATAGAATCCATACATCTTCTAGTATAGACTTACTTTAGCAAGATTTGAGGAAATAATAAAGTAATAGAGTAATATCTAGCTGCATTTTCAAAACGAAATTTGCTTCCCCTATAGTTTTCTGATATAGTTGAGCTCAATTTATGAATAATCCTGCCCCTTTATATGATTTTCAACAGACTTATTACTGTTGTGTTTCTTCTTATATCTGCTTTAATGCTGGTACATCCTCATGTGTCTGCAACAACTGATCTATCAAATTACGTCCAGCAGCAAATTAATAATGATCCATATCTCAACGACAAGGCAAAAAACGGATATTATGTTTATCCAACTTCAACTCCTATACCAACAGTTAATCCATATCCAACAATTTCATATACTCCAAAAGCAACGGATGATCCAAATGAAGTAAAACTACTTAATCAAATCCAAAACCATAAATTATCTAATTCTCAGATACTTCTTTTGTATTCTATTCTTGGATTGCCTCTTTTACCAATATCTTGGAAATTAGGGTTATATAAATTCTTATCAGTATTTCCTCTTCCTACACTTTCAACCAAAGGAATAGTAGTTCTGATGATTATTGGTCCGTTTGCAACTGTTGTCGGTATATTTTTACTCATACTTATTATCCGACGTTTCGGCCCGACACTATTTCCGGCACTTTTTTCCTTTCTCCCTCAAAAACATACCAAAACAACCTGTTTGGAGCTGATCTTTCCCCACGACACAAGTAAATCAGCTTTTGCCACAGAACAGTTATATAAACTAATTCATGCAGTATCGAGAAAACAAGCAGGGTTTTTTAAACCTCACAAAATATATTCATTTGAAATAGTTGCAGATGGAGAATCTGGTATTCGATATTTACTAGTTGTCCCAACAATAGATAGTGATGTAATCCGTCGCTGCTTATTATCCTACCTACCAGGGATACAGGTACACCATGTGCCGGATTTTCTAGAAAAGATTTCCTACTTTCAACATCCAATAAAAAATACAAATGAAATCGATGCAAATGATAGGGAGGAAGAGATGGAAATCGACAATGATGATAGAGAACATAAAACACTTGGAGTATTAGAATTTGAGCTGTCTAAAAATTTTGTGCTTCCCTTGCAAAACCAGAAAACATTAAATCAACACGATCCAATGAGTTATCTAATTGGCAACATGACAAAACTGCAAAAAGGAGAATTGATTGCTTATCAAATAGTTATGACACCAACACTTGGTGGAAATAGCAAAAATAGAATTAGTCAGATGCAACAAACAATTTATCAAGGACTACCCTTATCACCACTACTTTTTAAGCAGAATAAATTTTCTTATCCCTCACTTTTCCTGTTTTTACTAAGTCCGCTACTTTGGGTTATCGTTGAAGGTTTTAAGCTCCTTATTCATCTTCCAATGCTGGTCTTTGACCCCAATGGACCAGGATCGAAAAATTTCTTTTCTTCAAAACAAAAAGAAAAACTTAAAGAAATAGCCCTTAATCCATATGAGCTGGAATTGGGAGCAAGTATAAAAGAAAAACTAAATCAGCAGTTATTTACTACTTCAATTCGACTATATATCCAAACACAAACTTCAGAAGAATTTGAGGCAAGAGAAAATGGGTTAACCGGTAGTTTTTCTCAGTTTAGTAGTGCCTATCAGTCACTTAATCCAAAAGACATTACAGGTTTACCCATACTATCTAGTATGGCTGTAAAGAAGCAATTCACTAACTTTAAGAATAGATATATATCAGATAATAATCTGATTCTTTCCTCATCTGAAATTTCTGATTTGTATCATTTCCCTAATACTGATATTACACAGATTGAAGGATTAGTAAAAAGTAAAAGCCGGGAACTGCCGGCTCCTGTCTCTATGAAGAAAAAGTCAAACCTTGATGTGGTTATTGGTGTTAATACATATGGTGGAGAAGTAACAACAGTTGGACTGACTGCTAAACAACGGCATCAACATACATATATTATTGGAAAATCAGGTATGGGTAAATCAACGATAATTGAAGGAATGGCACTTCAGGATATTGCCAATGGTAAAGGAGTCTGTGTGATAGATGCGCATGGAGATATGATTGAGCATTTACTTTCTCTGATACCCAAAAACAGGCTTAAAGATGTTGTCTATGTCAACCCTTCAGATAAAGCTTTCCCTGTTGGTATTAACATTTTAAATCCATCAATTGAGTTTGAAGATAAGGAAGAAAGGGAAAGTGCCATTGGAAGATCTGTCTTAAATATCTTTATGAAAATTACTCCTGAAAAAAATTGGGGACAACGAATGGAGCATATTTTAAGAAACGCCATCTTAACTTCCCTTCAAATTCCAATTGAAACAGTGGATACTCCATATATTTCTCTTTTTGCAATACAAAAACTATTAACTGATGAGGCTTATCGAAAAGTAGTGACTGAGAAAATTACTGATCCGGTTTTACAACAATTCTGGAAAAAAGAGTTTAGTTTGTATCGAAAAAGCCAGCAGGCAGACATTATTTCCCCCTTAACGAATAAAATTGGCGAGTTTATTACTGATAAATTAACTCGATATATTATTTTACAAAAGAAAAGCACAATTAATATAACTGATATTATGGATAATGGAAAAATACTATTAGTTAATCTCTCCAAAGGAAAATTAGGAGAGGAACGAAGTGCTTTCTTTGGTACAGTAATAGTTAGCCTAATACAGCTTGCAATTCATGAGAGAGCACAAACCAAGGTACAAAATAGACGCGAGTTCTATGTATATATTGATGAATTCCAAAATTTTGCCACACCTCAATTTAGCGAGATCTTCTCAGAAGCCAGAAAATATAAAGTATTTTTTATCCCAACTCATCAAAATATCGCTCAAATTGACGACACAAAAATAACTAAGATAATGCATGGAAATGCCGGAATACTTATTACACTTCGAGGAAGTCCTGATGATGAAAAAGCTTTACTGGCATATCTTGAACCGGAAGTTGAAAAAGGACAAATAGTTAATTTGCCAGTACATCATTTCTTTATGAAAATTCAAACTGAAGATTGTGAGGACACATTTACTGGTATAACACTTCCCATTGATGGTGAAGGTAGTGAAAAAATGACAGAGGAAATTATAGATATTTCCAGAGAAAATTATACAACTCCTCGGGAAGAGGTTGAAAAACAATTAGAATTACTCTTCAAAGCAAAAGCTACACAAACAAAAAGTAAAACAAAAAAGGATAAGAAAAAACCAAAAAATGAAAGAAAAAGACGCACAGTCTAATTGTCGTTGACGTTGACGACAAATTTTACTGTTATTTGAAGCTAAAGATTAAATATTCTATGTTACCTACCTTTACAATAAAGGAGTATTGATATACAGGTTGGGATTGGCATAAATGAAAAATACAAAACACAAAAGAGATTACCATGACACAAACAACCATAACCAAAAAACAACAAGAGATACTTACACTACTTCCTAGATTTAGATTCTTAAATAGATTACAAATTCAATCATTATTACACCACAAAGACGAAAATAGAATCAATATATGGCTCAAAGATTTAGTAGAGAATCATTACATAAAAAGGTTATATGACAATGGTATTGTTGGGAAGAATAGAATACCGGCTGTGTTTTATTTGGATACCTTGGGTATCAGATTTGTCAAAGGCTTGGGATGGTATGAAAAGGACACAATAAATAAATTGTATAGGGATAAAAATAGGACAGAGAACTTTAGGAATCATTGTCTCACTCTTGCCACAATTTGTACGCAGCTTGAACAAAAAGCAGATGACATACTGAAGTATACGTATACAACAGAAACCGATCGGAAAAAATCTGATAATCCTTATCATTTTCTAACGAGTTCAGACATCACTATTGATTTATGTTTTAGTAAGCAGCAAAAAGGAAGGAAGATGCGGTATTATATTTTGACACTTTTTGATGCAACTCTTCCCAAATACAGAGTTAGAAAAAGAATAAGACAACTGCGCGAGTTTTATTTTAGCAATGATTGGGAAGATAATATGAATGCTTCATTCCCAACTCTTTTATTAGTTTGTGAGACAAAAGAGCGGATGATTTATGCGAAACGTTTTGCAAAACAAATTTTCGCAGAAGATAAACCAGATGATCTCTCTGTTAATTTTGCAACCGTTGGAGACATAAAACAACATGGGATTACCGGAGAACTTTGGGAAGAAATATAACTGCCTAATTTGTGATAAAGATAAATGGGCAGGATTTTGTCTTTAGCTATTTATTCTTCTCCCAGCATTCTTTCGAACAGAAACCACCGTTTGCATTAAAATCTTTATCTTCACTTATTGCGTCATGCTGTTTATGATAATAGTCATCCTTTCTTTAGCCTTGTGCCAGTTTTTGCACATCCCTTTGATATTCCTTTAATTACAACTGAACAACCCTTTGGAAAAGCAAAAGGGCTCGACTTTTTAAATATTCCAGAAGATGGCGATAAAACAGCAACTTTTGCTGATGCTGTAGCTAAAAGCAGTGCATTATATACAGGAATTGGTAAAACGCTGAAAAAAGCTGATTTGGGATCAAATACGCTCTATTATCTAAAAGAGGGTGATCCAGATGTAATTATCAGGGAAGAAAGAGGATTAAGTGGTCGCTCGATTGAAAGAACTATTGAAACTTATCGAGCGCATAGAACGATTATTGACCGTTTGGCAGAACTTGGTGTTTCCAGTGTGCCATACGAATTACGCGTTTATCCTTCAACTTTTGCTAATTCAGTAGAAGCTTATACAGTTACGAAGAAAGTTTCAGGAGTGAATATATTTGATGCGCAGTTTTCCGAGGAAGAAGCTCCACAGGCAGCTTTAATGGTTGATACATTTTTAAAAGGTTTGGTGGGATATAATGCTGATTATTTTCATAACCGAGGATTTGTAAAATTTGATTTAATTCATGTTCAAGATTTTGCCGGAAATAGTTATCATAATACGCAGTTTATTTACGGCACACTCGGAGACGACACACAAAAGAAAATATATTTAGTCGATGTAGAATCAAAAATTGAAAATATATGGCGAAAAGATGAGCAAGAACGCTTAATTGTAAATAATATAAATAGGCTTGGTCAAATGATATTTCTGATGGAACAAGTATTGCATGGGCAACGTTTAGAAGGAGCACGCGCTACGTTAGTGGAACTTACTCATCAGATTCCTGAAACATTTCAGAGATATCTAGACGTAGCAGCTATTAAACAAGCATTTGAAGATGGTACGAGTTCATCTAAATAATTGTTAATAAGTTAGTACTTTATTTAGTATTTCAAGCTCTTACATATCTATCTCTTGAGATTTGTCTTCTTCTACCCGTCCACCAACATCAACAAATCCATTTTGCGCAGGCTTTGCATAGAGGATCGAACCCTTACCATGTTTAATTTCAATTGCTCGCTTAAGAGTGTTTGCAAGTAGCATCGCACCGGAACCATTGCCTTCTGCTTCCGGTATCTCCCAATCTTTTGCAAAGGTACGAGCGCGGATTAAACCTTTGTTTTCATCAATCCACGCCCAAACCATGGTATGCTCCATCTTTGTGGTTTCCTGCAAAGTTATTCGTTCCACTTCCTCAACGCTTTCCATTTGCTTATGATGCCAAAGCGGCATTGTAGATATGTCAGCGCGCACCCATGTGATTTCATCTTTTTGCCATGTTTTAATTTCTCCACTTCTTCCATACATAGCGTTCGTTGCTTTTTTTCGAAGCTTCGTTAAGAGCCATGCCGCCCCTAGCGAACGCAGCGAACATTGTTGCTATTCGTCTTGGTATTGTTGTTCGTGTTGCCATTGTTCTGATTCACGTTCCACGCGTTAGTCGTATTGTTACTGTTCGTAGTCGAAGACCAGTAATTGTTATTGGCGTATAGATTCGTTTCTGCATTTTCTACCCCAAAAACGGGGTGAACGAA
>DATKGO010000039.1:0-2943 GCA_035510695.1 Patescibacteria group bacterium
AGAGTTATAAAATATACATGGAAACATTGGGAAAAATATTTGGAAGTCAGGCTCGAATAAAAATTATGAGACTTTTTTTGTTAAATAAAGATCAAAGTTTTAATAATAAAGAAATTATAAAAAGAAGTCGAGTGAATTCAGCTGTTCTTCGCAAAGAATTAAAACTTTTATCTTCGGTAAAATTCGCTAAGAAGAAAGGAAAAAATTGGATATTCAATCCTTCTTTTAAATATACTTTTGAATTTGAAAGACTTTTGGTTAACACAGACACAGTAAATAAAGAAGCAATTTTGAATAATTTTAAGAAAGCCGGCAGAGTTAAACTTCTAATTGTTTCTGGTATTTTTATAAAAAACAAAGAAAGTAGAGTTGATATTTTGGTGGTTGGAGACAGATTAAAGAGAGCAAGACTTGAGGAAGAAATTCATAAAATTGAAGCGGAAATTGGGGCTGAATTAGTTTATGCTATTTTTAATACCAATGAATTTAGTTATAGATTTGATATGTATGATAAGCTCATAAGGGATATTTTGGACTTTCCTCATGAAGTTGTTTTTAAAGCAAAAGAGTTATCCACACAAACTTTAAAAAAGACTTAAAAATTGGTATAATCTAACATATAGCTTTATAAGGTCGAAACTTAAAAAGTTTATTATTTTTTATTAGTTTAATTATTATTTATTATTATGGGTAGTAATATTTGGCTTTCATGGGGTGACGTTTTTAACGCATCACTTCAAGATCTATGGTGGGGTTTCGTTCAGTTTGCTCCTAAGCTTATCATAGCTATTGTATTTTTTATTATCGGTTGGGTTTTGGGATCTTTAATTGCAAAAGCATTTGAACAAGTTATCGGTGCTTTGAAAGTAGACAAACTTTTCCAATCAATTGGAGCAGAAGAATTATTTAAAAAAGCAGGAATAAAACTTAACTCTGGATATTTTATTGGACAAATTATTAAGTGGTTTATAATTATAGTTTTTCTATTACCTTCACTTAATTTGGTTGGTTTGACTTCTATTTCATCTTTCCTAACAACTGATGTGCTTGGATTTTTGCCAAGAGTTATTGTAGCCGCTTTTATTTTGATAATTGCTACAGTAGTTGCGGAAGCTCTTCAGAAGGCAGTTGCAACTGGAGCAAAAGCATTAAATCTTCGTTCAGCAAATATGCTTGGAACAATTGCTAAGTATGCGATTTGGATTTTTGCTTTCATAATTGCTCTTGGACAATTGGGAGTTGCTCCAGCTTATATGCAAATTCTTTTTGCAGGAATCATTGGAATGTTGGCAGTAGCAGGTGCTCTTGCTTTCGGTCTTGGTGCAAAAGATGCAGCTGGAAGATTCATTTCAAAGCTTGGAGAAGACATGTCTCACAAGGAATAAAAATATATAAAATAAGTATTTTTCAAAAAAGATGTCATTTGCTTGACATCTTTTTTGGTTTCGTATATACTTTTTTAATCAGTATGAATATTATAAAAAACAGTTTAAAAAGTCAGCGGTAATAGACGTTTTCTTTTGTCTGTAAGCCGCTTCAAGCGGTTTTTTATTTGGCTAGAAATGAATGAATCTTGAAAATTGAATCTTGTTATAGCACTTCGGGGTCTTTTTTGTGTGCTAATAACAAGGAATATTTTCTAGTTTGAGCGGTCAAACAATATAGAAAATATAGCGTCTCGTGAAAATGAGACAAATTATGATTTTCAAATTTCTTAACAGGAAATTTAAGGGCGTACGGTGGATGCCTAGATTTTAAGAGGCGATGAAGGACGTGGCGTTGCTGCGATAAGCTTCGGGGAGGTGCTTAGCTACCTTTGATCCGGAGATTTCCGAATGGGGAAACCCCATCGAGTAAACCTCGATGATCTTTGTCTTTATGATAAAGAAGCAGACCCTGGGAAGTGAAACATCTCAGTACCAGGTGGAAAAGAAACAAATATGTATTTCCTAAGTAGCGGCGAGCGAAAAGGAAAAAGCCCAAACCGTTCTCGCAAGAGAGCGGGGTTGTAAGATGACAATGTAGATTACTAGAAGAGTCAAAAAATAAATTATTAACTTAAATTGCTGGAAAGCAATACCATAGGAGGTGATAGTCCTGTAAGTGAAAATAATTTATCTCTTTTATTGTTATTCTTGAGTACCCCAGGACATCAATAGCCGGGGGGAATCTAGCGGAACTAACCGCTAAGGCTAAATACTCTTAAAAATCGATAGTGAACTAGTACCGTGAGGGAAAGGTGAAAAGCAGCCCGATTAGGGCGGTGAAATAGACCTGAAACCGTATGTCTACAAGGAGTCGAAGTTCGTCTTCGGATGAACGACGGCGTGCCTATTGAAGAATGAGCCAACGAGTTTATTCATGTTGCTCGGCTAAGCTGGCTAAAACAGCGAAGCCATAGGGAAACCAAGTGTTAATAGCGCGTAATTGGTAACATGCATAAGACCCGAAGCAAGGTGAGCTTGCCATGAGCAGGATGAAGTTTCGCGAAAGCGAAATGGAGGTCCGAACCGGTAGATCGTACAACGTCTTCGGATGACTTGTGGTAAGGAGTGAAAAGCTAATCGAACCTTGTAATAGCTGGTTCTCTCCGAAATAGCTTTAGGGCTAGCGTCAAGTGTTTTCTTTGGGGGTAGAGCACTGGAAGGATTCAACAGGGAGCAATCTCGTGAATCCTATCAAACTCCGAATACCAGAGACCAAAACTTGGCAGTTAGGCTATGGGGGCGAAGCTCCATTAGCCAAAAGGGAAACAGCCCGGATCTCGAAATAAGGTCCCTAAATATATACTAAGTGTAAGCTAAGAAGGTGAAATTTCTTTAACAATGAGGAGGTTGGCTTAGAAGCAGCCATCCTTTAAAGATAGCGTAACAGCTCACTCATCTAGAGATTTTGCGTCGAAAATAATTGGGGCTAAGTATATTACCGAATTTGAGGATTCGT
>DATKGO010000040.1:0-17758 GCA_035510695.1 Patescibacteria group bacterium
GGGCTATGGTTGGTGATCTCATCAGGCTGCTTTCTATCAGAAAGTGTCCAATTTTATTTTATATGTGATCCATTAATTGCATACCTAACTCTACTTTGTAACAAACCGTTCTCTCTTTGTCTCATATTGAGAATTGCTGGCACAACTCTGCAAAACTTGACAATGAAAGAAAAAAGTGGTCATAATGAAGGATATCAGATGAGTAAGCTGTCCTTGCTATTAAGCTACTTTCTCGTTACACCCTGCATTATTTTGCTGGCGTTAGTTTTCTCTCTTTTTATTGAATACCAATATAATAATCCGCATCACGCAGCCTCATTCTATGCTTCTTCATCAACTACTGTCTATGCTGCGCTGCCTAACAATCAAGTGATTAAGTTAATCCAAACTAATATTCAAACATCAGACGCGCGGGTCGAAATTATTCGCCAATTTTTGGCTAGACATTCTTCGCCCCTTGAACCATATTCGAATCTCATAGTCAACACTGCTGATACCTATGGACTTGACTACCGTTTAATAACTGCTATTGCGGGACAAGAATCAGACTGGTGCAGAACTACGCCTAAAAACTCATATAACTGTTGGGGATTTGGCATATATGGAGGAAAAGTTACTCGCTTCCAAAACTATTCCGAAGCCATTGAAACCGTGACTAAAACCCTGGCAGTTAAGTATAAAAGTCAGGGTTTAACCACTCCAGAACAGATTATGAGCGTGTATAATCCTTCCAGCAAGGGCAGCTGGGCAAACGGCGTAAACACCTTCATGGACGAGCTTCAATAACAGTGCTAGATTCCCTATAGTAACGGAGTTGACAAACCTATAGTCATTTGGTATACTTCTTATCACGCGGGGAAGTGCAAAATCCAACTTTGCTCCGTGCTTAGGCACTACTTCCCCGTAGTTTTTTTTATGAGAAATCAGGCAGGTATATTTCTCATCGCGATTTTCTGCCTCGCGATTGTAGCCTCTCAAAAAGCATTCGCTTCAGCCACAACTTCAGCATCATCGGCAAACCTCGCCGATCAAACTGAGCTTAGCCAGCCAGTGGATAATCGTGCAAAAGTTCTCAAACAATATCTTTCAGATAAGAATTCACCTTTAATTAATGAAGCAGATGTTCTTATTGCCAATGCCGATAAAAACCACATCGATTGGCGTTTACTCGTGGCTATTTCAGGCGTTGAGTCAACCTTTGGCCAAGAAATTCCGTCCGGCTCCTTCAATGCCTGGGGTTATGGTATTTACGGAAACAATACACGCTATTTTACTTCTTGGGATGACGCGATTTCTACCATATCTTCAGATATTCGTACAAAGTATATGGATCAGTGGCATGCGACAAATGTCGATGAAATTGGCCAGCTCTATGCCGCGTCTCCGACCTGGGCTGTAAGAGTGGAAAATTTTATGAACGAAATTAACGCATATAATCAATATTACGCATCTGCCGCCCTTCCAATCTCACTATAAGTACGATATAATATTGAAAGTTATCTTGCCGGAGTGGCGGAATTGGTAGACGCGCATGGTTTAGGACCATGTCTTTAATAAGGTGTGGGTTCGAGTCCCTCCCCCGGCACTGATAAAACTTAGCCTCATTTTTACTTAGGTCATTTGCGATATGTCATTTGCGATATTTCGGAAACTTGATACGCCACTATAAACCTGATAAAATATAAAATAATTATGGCATCAACATTAGAACGCGACACAAAAGGAAATATTACACTTCAAATTAGTTTACCTTGGGAAAAGGTAAAAACTGCGAAACAAACAGTTCTGACTTCGTTTGCAAAAGATATGACTCTTCAGGGTTTTCGTAAAGGCAAAGCTCCCTTAAATGTAGCTGCCGAACATATAGATCCGGATCGCTTACGTGAAGAAACCTTAAAAATGTTATTGCCTGATGCTTATGTAGCGGCTGTTAAAGAACATAATCTTAATCCCATCGTTAATCCCAAAATTCACGTAGATAAACTGGAAGATGATAAAGACTGGACTTTTAGTGCGGTTACTTGTGAAATGCCCAAAGTTGTACTGGGAGATTATAAAAAGAAAGTCAAGGATATAACCGCAAAAAGTAAAATAGCTATTCCGGGCAAGGAACAACAAGAGCCGAATTTTGATGAAATCATGAAAGTGTTGGTCTCAACTGCGGAAATAACCGTGCCGGAAATGATAGTGGAGCAGGAAGTTGACCGTCTTTTAAGCCAAACCTTGGATGAAGTAAAAAAACTCGGTTTAACTTTAGACCAGTATTTATCTTCCACCGGTAAATCGGCAGAACAATTACGAACCGACTATCGAGAAAAAGCTATAAATGACATAAAAATGGAATTTATCCTGCAGCAGGTTGCGCAGGAAGAAAAAATTACGGTTGAGGAAAATGAACTTGATGAAGCTGTACAAAAAGCCAAAAGTCCACAGGAAAAAGAATACTTGCAACACAATAAATATATGTTGGCCAATATCTTAAAACAGCAAAAAACCCTTGATTTCTTGAAAAATTTGTGATAGTCTCAAGCCAAACATATGGCAAAAAGCACAAATAAATTAACTCCCATAAAAAATCCTCTAGAAACCTTAGGCTCGCTTGGCTCTATCGATGAATACGGCGTGCGAGAATTAAAAGATGAAGGCAAAAAATTTATTACAGGGTTTTGGGAAGCAGCTACAGGAAATTATAATGAACAACCAAAGCCGGAAAGAGCATCCGCAAAAGGGGATTTACAACCCGGTCTTGAAATACAATTAGGTAAAAGTAAAGGAAAAATTCAAACAGCCGAAACGGCACGAGCCGTAGATATGGCACCGGCGATGCGTTATCATGAACAATTCCGCAGTATTGAAGCCAATCCGCGTGCCAGAGAAACGGCCGAAATCAGACAATCAATTGAGGAAATTAAAATTGAACTGCAGAGGCTGGTCAATTCATCTCAAGTACTGCAGGCAGAATTCGGAGCCGTATCTTTTGCTCAAACGCCTTCTACTCCGGGTAAATATCATGTCAGCTTTTTCCAGTGGGTATTAACGGTAATAAAACAAGCCCGTATGAAAGTTGAAGATGCCGGAGCCTGGCAGGCAGCTATCAAAGGCAAAAAAGGAAAGAAAAACTTCTGGGCACGTGCCAGTGAAAAGAATGAAGGAACATCATTCTTACTTCATCATGACCGTAACGTCTCCACGCAGACGGGATAAACTAAGTTCATCAAGTTAAATGTTATAAAGTTATAAAGGAAATGATATTTATTTATCTTTCGGACTTTATGGACTTTACAAACATTATAACTTTATAAACTTCTAATTGCTCCTTGCAAATTCTGCTCAACAACATTAAAATGAAATTACATTATGAATTATCGTTTTAATAATATTATTGTTTGCCAACTTATGATCCGCTCTTAGCGGTGTATTTGTTGTGAACGAAAACAAGTACCCGCGAAAGCGGGTTTTTTTATGATGAAAAATAATTTTATATTTCTATCCTTGCTGAACGGACTACGACACCACAAGTGCGTGGAGTGAGTCGTCCGATCAGATAGTCAGTTGGGGAGGCCAAAGGTGTCTAAGAATCGATCCAGGAGACAGAATCTCGTGGTCGGTGACCATGTTATGGTGACCAGCCCGAGTGGCTCACCAGCCTACGGGTTGGTGGGAGAGATCTCTTCGGAACACAACGGCCAATGCATTATTGATGTTCCGCTCAAGGACGGCAACGAGCGCATTATGCGCATTAAAAGCTGGCGGCACAATTTGCGCCGCCAAGAAACCCCCCAGCAATAAGCGTTGCGGGGGCGAGCATTTTCGCTCGCCCCCGCACAATCACAATATTTAAATCACACATGTTTTTTCTGTGTTATAATTGCAAATACGCGGGCGGTTAGCTCAGCTGGCTAGAGCGTTACATTGACATTGTAAAGGTCACAGGTTCGAGTCCTGTACCGCCCACAAATTCCCCAAAAAAAGCAAGAGCGTTACACCTGCCGGCAGGCAGGTTGACATTGTAAAGGTCACAGCTTCGAGTCCTGTACCGCCCCGCCCACCCTTCGACTCGTTCTACTTTGCAGAACTCGCTCAGGGCTTTCAGCCTTTCAAGAATCTACAAATAGTCTATACAAACCCTAAATAATACGCTAGGATTATAAGAGATAAGAGCTATGAGAAAAAATATTCAACCATACAATCGCGAACTGCAAAGCCGTAAACAAATATTTTTCAATAATCTTATCGGCGGAGTCGGGTGGGCTGTCGGCGCGACCGTCGGCTTATCGCTTATTCTCACACTTTTAGGTTTTCTCGCTAAAGAAATCAATGTCATTCCGTTTATCGGTAACTTCTTTGCCGCGATTATTAACTATACTCTTCAGCATCAATATATTCAGCGGTAAGAAAATTATTGACACTTCCCGCATTCTTCATTATATTGAAAATATGAAAACTGACGAAAAAACAGACATTAAGGCTCTAAAAAACTTGCTTGCACAGTTAGAAAATAGGCTTTCCGATAAAATTACTTCGGCAAATAAAGAGCTAGAAGAAAAACTGTCAAATAAAATCTTATCAACAAACAAAGAATCAGAAGAAAGATTATCTAAAAAATTTATCTCGGCAAACATAGAGTTGGAAGAAAAATTATCTAAGAAAATTGTTTCAGCGAGTAAAGAACTTAAGCTTGATTTAACTTTAAATATTTTGAACGTTGAACAAAATTTGCGTAAAGATATAGAACGTTTAGAGAAAAAATTAACAGATACCGAAAACAGAATACTCACAACTGTTGACCCGTTATTATCAGAGCTAGAAACAAGACGCGAGGACAGAGAACTTGGTGCATTTCAAATAAACAACATAAAAAATCAAATTATCGAGCTTGAGAAACGGGTAAAGAAACTCGAAAAAATTCAGACATCTTCATAAAAGCATTTTTGCTATAATACAGATATGGACCAATCACACGCCAACGACCATAAAAAACTGGGAAAGGAACTTGATTTATTTGTATTTTCCGATACTGTAGGGAAAGGTTTACCGATGTGGACTCCGAAAGGAGCAACAGTTCGCCGGATTTTAGAACGTTTCATAGTCGATGAAGAACTCAAACGAGGGTATCTCCATGTCTATACGCCTGACATCGCGAAATTAGAACTCTATAAAAAATCCGGACATTATCCGTATTACAAAGATTCAATGCATGCCCCTATTACCATAGATGACGAACAATTCATGCTTCGTCCGATGACATGTCCGCATCACTTCGAACTTTATTTATCAAAACCTCACAGCTATAAAGAATTACCGATTCGTTACGCGGAATTAGCCAAGCTTTATCGTTACGAACAATCGGGAGAGTTAAGCGGTTTAGAACGTGTCAGATCTTTTACCTTGGCTGACGCGCATATTATCGCGCGCAAAGAACAAACTTTTGAGGAAATTAACGCCGTACTTGACTTGATTGAGTATGTGACAGATAAATTAGGGTTGAAATATCGTAATGACGCTGATCAAAAAGGAGATTTTTATTATCGCCTTTCTTTGGGGAATCGAAAGGATGATAAAAAATATTACAAAGATGATGCCTCATGGAATCAGGCTGAAACTCTCCTCAAGGATGTCTTAAATAAAAGAAAAATTGTGTATAAAGAAGCAGCCGATGAAGCTGCTTTTTACGGACCGAAAATTGATATCCAAATGTGGAATGCGAACGGCAAGGAAGAGACGGCATTCACAGTACAATACGATTTCGTCATGCCGAAACGATTTAATTTGAGCTTTGTAAATGAGCAGGGAGAAGAAGAACAACCAATCGTAATTCACCGCTCATCAATCGGCTGCATTGAACGAGTCATGGCATTTCTTATTGAAAAATATGCAGGAGCGTTTCCAATGTGGCTGGCACCAGTTCAAGTAGTACTTTTACCAATTGCCGATCGGCATCTTGAATACGCGAAAGAGGTACAAAAAGAATTACTAAATGCCGACATTAGGGTAGAGGTTGACGGGTCAAATGAGACGCTCCAAGCCAAGATTCGCAACGCTACTTTACAAAAAGTGCCTGTTATGGGTATAATAGGGGACAAGGAAATTACTTCAAAGGTAATTTCAGTGCGCACAAGGGCTGGAGAAAACCTTGTAACCCAAGACATTAACCAGTTTTTAAATAAGGTAAAAGAAAACATTGATAAGAAAATTTAACAGACATCAAGAACAAAAAAAGTTTTATCGAATCAATGAGCGTATTTTTGCGAATACGCTTCGTGTGTTAGATGTTGACGGCAAACAAATTGGCATTATGTCCAAATTTGAAGCCTTAAATCTAGCTCGCGAGCAAAGCGCTGACGTAGTCGAGGTTGTGCCAAATGCCAATCCGCCGGTCGCAAAAATAATTGATTATAAAAAGTTTTTGTATCAGGAAGAAAAGAAAAAACAGGAAGAGAAAAAGAAAGCAAAAGTAGGCGAGACCAAGGAAGTACGACTTGGCCCTTTTATGTCTGATAATGATTTACAAGTCATGGTCAGACGGGGAAGAGACTTTCTGGACAGCGGTAATAAGGTTCGGTTAGTACTAAAATTTCGTGGGAGACAAATTACGCATCCGGAATTTGGAAAAAATATCATAAATAAAGCAATTGAATCGCTTTCGGATATTTCAAAAGTTGATCAACCACCGAAAATGGTGGGAAATCAACTTATCGTATTACTATCACTTGAAAGGAATAAAAAACATGGCAAAGAAGAAAATAAGCAAAGCAGCGTCTAAAAGATTTAAAATAACTAAAACCGGTAAGGTGATGTTTGGTCATCAATACGGCAGCCACAAAAAGTTACATAAATCCAAACGGCGTATTCGCCGACAAAATGAACCTGCACAATTACGTGGACGCATGGCATTTAAAATTAAAAAAATCTTAGGAGCAAACTAATATGGCAAGAGTAAAACGCGGGATGGTCTCCCGAAGAAAACATAACAAATTATTAAGTCTGGCAAAAGGCTACAGAGGCACAAAGAGCAGTTTAATTAAAAGCTCTCATGATGCTGTGCTTCATGCCAATCAATATTCGTTTCATGGACGAAAATTACGCAAGCGAGATTTTCGCTCCCTTTGGATTACCAGAATCGGTGAGGCTGTGAAAAAGCAGGATTTATCCTACAGTGTCTTCATGAATAAATTGAAAAAAGCCAATATTGAACTTGATCGAAAAATTTTAAGCGATTTGGTCGTTAATGATCCGACTGCATTTAAAAACATAGTTGATAGTGTGAAAACGAACTAAGGCGTTTTTTTCTATCAACTCACAAACCTCGCTAAGCGAGGTTTTTTTATGCTTGTTAAATAAATTATTGTTGAGATTTTGAAATAGTATATAATAGTAAATAGAAGTATGGAAGAAGAACTAATCAGAATTAAAAATAATGCCATTTCGCTGATTTTGGAAGCGAAATCGCAGAAAGAATTGGAAGATCTGAAACTGCAGTTTTTAGGCAGAAGCGGTCATTTGACACAGTTATCCAAAAACATGAAGCATGTGCCAGATGAAAAGAAAGTTGAAGTGGGAAGATTATTTAATCAAACCAAACAAATTCTTGAAGATACAATCGATCAAGCCACGAAATCACTAAAAACGCAGCATAAAAAAGCGCAAAAAATAAATTTGGATGTCACCGATCCGGCAATTCTTCCGCCACTTGGCAATTTACATCCGGTCACTCAAGTGATTGAAGAAATCAGCAATATTTTTGAAAGAATCGGCTTTACACGTGAACGTTATCCGGAAATCGATTATGATTGGTTTGCTTTTGAAGCTCTTAATTTCCCGGAAAACCATCCGGCCCGGGATGATTGGGAAACTTTTTTCATCAAGCAGACGCCTGATCCGAAATATGGACCTGTAATATTAACTCCGCATACTTCAAATGGACAAATCAGGGAAATGTTAAGTAAACAATTGCCAATCAAAATGCTTAACATTGCAAAATGTTACCGCAGACAATCCGACGTATCGCATACGCCGATGTTTCATCAATTTGAAACCTTAGTAGTCGGGAAGGATATTTCGATCGTTGATCTGAGAGGAACTCTGGATTATTTCGTTAAATCATATTTCGGTGAAAATCGCAAAACGAGAATTCGTCCCTATCATTTTCAATTTACCGAACCATCCTTTGAAGTCGATATTTCTTGCGGCGTCTGCGATGGACAGGGCTGTAAGTTGTGCAAAGCCGGCTGGTTGGAACTTGGCGGCGCGGGTATGGTTCATCCGAATGTTTTAAAAGCCTGTAACATCGATCCGGAAAAATATTCCGGTTTTGCTTCCGGTTTCGGAATTGAGAGGGTACTTATGATGCGGGAAGGAATTGAAATCGACGACTTGAGAACTCTCTATGCAAATCGACTAGAATTTCTAGAACAGTTCTAACTAAGTTATAATGTTGAATGTTATAAAGTTAATAAAAGGATAATTCCATCAACTTTATAACGTTATAACTTTCAACTAATTTTTATGAATATAAAAATACTTGATTCTTGGTTAAAAGAATATTTGGAAACAAAAGCTACAGCTCAAGAAATTGCCAAAGAGCTGTCGTTGACGAGTGTTTCGATCGAACGGGTAGAACCATATAAAAATGACTGGACTTATGATATCGAAATTACCACCAACCGTCCGGATTTGGCATCGGTCAACGGATTAGCACGTGAAGCCGGTGCAGTACTTCCGCAAAACGGGATTAAAGCAACCTACAAACCACTGCAATTGAAATTTTCTTCGAGTGACACCGCCAGCGGCGGTGGAATCGAGAAGCGAACAGGGTTCTCGACTTCGCTCGAACAAGACAACAAAGCAAAATTAGATATTCAAGTCAACACCAAATTCGTCAACCGCATTTGTGCAGTCGTTATGGATGTACAGATCGCTAAATCGCCTGAACAAATCAAAGATAGATTGGAATCATCCGATATTCGAAGTATTAATAATTTAATTGACATCACTAATTATGTTATGCGGGTTACCGGCCAGCCAACGCATGTTTTCGATTACGACAGATTGGGCTCAGATAAATTAATAATTCGTGAGGCCAAAAAAGACGAAGAAATTACTACCTTGGATAATAAAACTTACAAACTTCTTGGTGGAGAAATTGTGGCGGAAAATGCCAAAGGAGAAATCGTCGATTTATTGGCAATCATGGGTTTAGCCAATAGTGTGGTAACCGAAAAAACGAAACGCATTGTCTTTTTCGTAAATAATATTGACTCCAGCAAAGTGCGAAAAGCCTCCATGGAGCTTGGGATTAGAACGCAGGCCGCTCAACTAAACGAAAAACATCTTGATCCGAATCTTTGTGAGACGGCCTTACAATACGGAATTCAATTATATGAGCAGTTAGCTCATGGTAAAATAGTTAGCCAAATTATTGATATCTATCCAAATAAACTGACAGAAAAACAAGTTAAGGTTAATTTACAAAAAATTAATAGCGTAATCGGCGTGGAAGTACCAAAACAACAGTCAGTAGATATCTTAAAAAAACTGGGTTTCGGCGTCGAGTCCGACGATCCACGTCATGCTGAACTAGTTTCAGCATCTGCTGTCATTCCAGCGCAAGCTGGAATCCAGAAACGAAAATCCTGGATCCTGAATCAAGTTCAGGATGACAAATTGTCTGTTCAAAATGACAATCTATACTTATTAGTTACAGTGCCTACAATCCGTGCTTACGATATTAATCTTCAGGAAGACATCATTGAAGAAATTGCCAGAATCTACGGCTATCATAATTTACCCAGTAAACTGCCGCTTTTGAATACTATACAGACGCAACAGCAGGGAAAAAATCAATATTATTGGGAACAAAAAAGTAAAAATGCTTTGAAATATTGGGGATTCACCGAAGTATATACCTATTCAATGGTACCGGAAAATTTATATGAAGGACCATTGGATAAAGCAGTGACAATTGCCAATCCCTTAAATGAAGAATTCGTCTACATGCGTAAAACTCTGGTTCCAAGTCTGCTGCAAGTTTTAAGTGAAAATAAAAGTTTTGAAAGCGTTAAAATCTTTGAAATTGCCAATGTTTATAACAAAAGAGAGAATAAATTACCGGAAGAAGTCAGAATGCTGGCAGGTGTAATAAGACAGCCTCAAATATCATTTTTTACTGTTAAAGGTTATGTGGAACAATTACTCAAAGATTTGGGAATCACAGCTGTTTCATTCAAACCCACCGACCAAGGCGGGAACGGAGCCAGTATCTATATTTCCAAACAATATTTGGGAGAAATTGAAATTCTTGATCCCAATTTAATTAACTTTGAGCTCAATTTTGAATTACTTATAAAGCATGCATCCTTGAAAAAAACCTATATCCCGGCTGCTAAATTTCCGCCTATTTTGGAAGATATTTCGTTAATAGCTCCGGCAGAAGTGTTAACGGAAGATCTAATTAAAGAGATAAGCAAGCAAAATCCGTTAATTTCCGAAGTTACATTTTTGGATCGTTATGAAAACACACGCACTTTTCATGTAGTTTATCAGGATAGAACGAAAAACTTAACTACCGAAGAAGTGAAACACATTCACTCAGCCATTCTTCAATCTCTGCACAAAAAGTGGGGGATAAAAGAGAAAAATTAGCCTCAAACTACCGCTTGCATTTTAAAATAAACAGATCTACAATCCCAATATGAGTCATGGACATGAACAATTGTCCCAAGAACAACTTGAAGCATTAAATAAACTAAAGCTTGCTGACTCAAGAGCCGCATTAGATTTTCTCCTTGCGCATCCAGAAGGTACAGGTATAAATGTTGGACTTTTTCGTAATTACATTGAAACACTTAAAGCCGGTTTAAACCGATTTGAAAAAATAGAAATTGATAGCAGAAAAGAAGCAACGTTATTTGGAGAAGAAACCCGCCACGTACCGCACAAACAAATCCTACTTAGTACACGTGAGAATCCTAATTTATTAATAGTAACGGCAATGAGTCTTCTTAATAATCGAGGTGTTGCATCCATTACCAGCTTAGAACATGATCCTAATTTGGGTACTGAAATCGTTAGAAAAATGACAATTTCTGATGCACTAGCTGAAGCAAAAGGCAATCCAGCAATAAAACTGGAAATGGAAGAATTCTATCCATATTCCCACGATAGAGATTGGTTGAAAGTAAGAGTAGCACAATTTAGTAAAGGAGAAGGAACACTTATAAAATTGTGGAATGACGCAACAATGATTTGTGAAGTAAACGGCATTATCACATTTCACCCGGAAACTCTAATACATGATTTCAGTCGTAATCCACAATCATCAGAACCGATTGTTACTGATAAAGTCCTTCCAATTGATTATTTACAAAGGAGAACAGGGTTAACTACAGAAGATATTAACAGAAGATTTGTTCAAGCTGCATAATTTGCCATAACCTAAGGGGTAGGGGTAGGAGTTGAATTTGGCGGATTTAGCAAATCAGACGGAGGATTCCAAGGCTTATCGCCACTATGATTCTGCTGTATCCAGGCATTAATTCCATCTTGCCAACGGTTTTTCCCATCTGTTGATACCGGATCAGCTTCTTTCCAAACATAATATTCCTGTCCGTTTTCAGATTGATAAATTGGCGACTCGCTTGTGGGCTGCGTACCGTTTATGAAATATTCCGATCTTGTCGGCTCTCCGCCGTGCGGTAACCCTCCGGCAAAGGCATCAATTTGCATGGCAGTTACATCATCGGGTTTTGCCGGAGACTCATCCGGTTTACCTTTCAAAACAAAACTCATAATTTTCTCCCAAATTGGCGAAGCGCCTGTTTCTCCGGAAGAAATTGCCTGATTCATCGGACTGTTATCATTATTTCCTACCCAAACGCCTACTACGTAAGACGGCGTATAACCGAATGTCCAATTGTCTCTTTTATCATCCGTAGTTCCGGTTTTTACCGAAACTGTTTTACCGGGAACAACCAGCCAGGAATTCAAACCAAACTCCATGCTTCTGGCATTATTATCTAAAAGAATGTGCGAGATAAGAAAACTTACATCCGCCGGCAAAACCCGTGTGCCCTGACTTGGCTGTTCCTGAAACAAAACATTACCGTTATTATCCGTCACTTTTTTTATGCTGACCAAATCATGTCGTACTCCTTCTGTGGCAAAAGATCCGTAAGCTGTCATCTCATCATAAAGTGAGGTTGATCTGCCGCCCAAAACCAAAGACAAACCTACATCTGATATATTTGCCTGAGTCGGCTGCCAATTTGTAATTCCCATATTATATGCCTGCTGCATGACAGGCTGAATCCCCACCCGCGCCAGCATCTTTACCGCCGGAATGTTCATTGAATTTGCCAAAGCGAAACGCAGCTGAATTGGACCGTGGAATTTTCCGTCATAATTAACCGGCGTATAAGGAGTATCCTTATCTGTTGCTTGAAAATTTGTAGACACATCCATCACGGTGGTTGCCGGAGTATAACCGTGTTCAAATGCCACGGCGTACATAATCGGTTTGAGCGAGGAACCGGGCTGGCGATTATCCGATATCGCGACGTTAAAATTACCGTCATTAGCCGTATCAAAATAATCTTCGCTTCCCACCATCGCCAAAATCTCACCGGTTTTCGGATCGGTTACCATGGCGGCTCCGTTAGTCACGTGATAATCCTTCAACCCCGCGACTTCCGTATTCACAATTTTCTCCGCTTGCTGTTCGATGTTATAATCCAAAGTCGTAGTAACTTGCAGTCCGCCAGTTTCCACAGCTTGCTCGCCAAACTGATCGGCTAATAATTTTTTCACGTACATGACGAAATGCGGAGCCTTGATACCGCCTTCTTTTTGACTGAAAGTATAATTTTTGATTTCCGCCATACCGTCTGTGGCTTGCTTTTGGGTAATATAGCCATCGTTAAGCATTTGCGTTAAAACCGCCTGTGTTCTATCCAAATAATATTTGTTGCCGCTAAAAGGAGAATAGGTAGTCGGACTTTGCGGCAAACCTGCCAAAAACGCCGCTTCACCGATATCCAAATCACTGGCATGCACACCAAAATATGTTTCGGCAGCCGCTTCAATACCGACAGATGATCCGCCGTAAGGAATATTATTTAGATACATTTCCAAAATCTGATCTTTGGAATAAATTTGATTGATTTGAATTGCCAAAATCAGTTCTTTGATTTTCCGGCTTAAAGTCCGGCTGGAATCATTCAGGCCGACAATTTTTGCCAGCTGCTGACTGATAGTTGAACCGCCGCCCAGGCCGTTACCGGTTACGAAATTTTTGACTACACGCAGATAGGCAATAGGGGAGAAACCGATATTTTTATAAAAATCCTTGTCTTCAATCGAAATTGTTCCTTCCTGAAGGTATTTGGATATCTCACCTAATTTCACATAGGTACGATTTTCGTCCTGATAGACAGAATAAAGTAAAATACCGTTTCTGTCATAAATATGTGTGGCATCGGAATATTTCGCGTTAACCAAAGTACCCGGAGCCGGCAAATCCCGGCTGTACCAGAGAAATAAAAGTGGCGTAGCAATCACTAGTGCCAGTAGTAAAAAGAAAAAATATTTAGTGACTTTACTCCAGAACCTGACATTGGAAAAAGGAAGATGAATAAATCCGATACGAAATTGGCTACTGCGTCTGCGACGGAAACCTGAATAATCAGCCATACAAGATAGTATACAGGACAAAAGGTTGACTTTCAAATGAGTGGGTTTTGAGATGTCTATTGACAACCATGCCGCAGCTTGATACTGTATAGGGTAGGAAAACTACCTTATGGAGCACCAAACAACGATTATTGAAAAGTTAGCCGCTTCAGGGAAAAAAGTGTTTACAATTGAAGATTTGGCTGTGCTGTGGAAAATTACAGAGCGGAGAAAACTTATCGAACGTATAAAATATTATCTGCGGAAAAAACGGCTTATCCATATTACCAAAGGTGTTTACGCATATGGACAGGATTATACCCCGTTGGATATTGCCCAAAAACTTGTTCCGTTTTCATATATTTCTCTCTATACTACAAGCCAAATGCATGGGTTAACCTTCCAAGATTATAATTCTATTTACGCAATATCCCAACACAGTAAAACATATAAAATAAATGATCAACAATATATTTATCATAAGGTAAAAGAAACTATCTTTTATTCGCAATCGGGGTTAATCGATACAGGCAGATACATTATAGCTGATAAAGAACGAACGATTTGTGATTGTTTATACGTTTTCCCCGGTTTTTCTTTCGATAACCTTCGCAATATTGATATAGAAAAACTGCATTTAATATCAAAAATCTATGCAAACAAAAGATTAGAAAATGAAATTAACAAACTTATTAAAATAATTAAAGTACAAAAATAATATGCTGGATCGGAGTAAACACGAGCAAATATTAAAAAATATCTTGCGGGACATATATACGACGCCTGAATTACAGGGGAAACTTGCCTTCAAGGGCGGGACGTGTCTTTACATGTTTTATGCATTAGACCGTTTTTCCGTTGATCTTGATTTTAATGTCTTAACGGAAACTCTTCCTGAAGAAACGATAACGAATATTATAAAAAAATATTTGACCGTTGATGACCGGATGAACAAACATTTTACCTGGTTTTGGTTAGGAAGTTATGAAAAAGGAAAACAAAAAGTAAAAGTTGAAATGAGCAAAAGGGACTATCCCGACGAGTATATCAATAAAAATTTTTATGGAATTACGATTCCCACCATGGCACCAAATTGTATGTTTGCACATAAACTTTGTGCCATAACCGATAGAAAAAAATTACAGAACAGAGATTTATATGACGCGCATTTTATGTTTGTAAAGGATTTTCCGATTAATGAGACAATTATCGAGATGAGAACCGGAAAAAAGACAAAAGAATATCTGGCCGATCTTATTGATGTTATTGAAAATAAAGTAAATCCCGCCTCAGTCCTTGAAGGGCTTGGAGAATTAATAAACGATCAGCAGAAAGATCATATAAAAGCTACATTAATCCGCGATTTACTGTTTGACCTTAAAAGTAGGACATAAATAAGCGCGACGCACGCATAGTAACAGTTCGCAGTCCTAACATAATCTTCTTCGACCAACGTATATTTCCTCTCCCTTGAGGGGAGAGGATTAAGGTGAGGGTGAAAAGATTTGGAATTTCCACTTACTTTAACCTCACCCTAGCCCTCACCTAAAAGGAGAGGAAATGATGGTCGCTCGAACAAGAACATTTGTGTCAGAGTTGTGAACAGTTACCACGCATGTACGTTACCACGCATGTAAGCAGTTGACTTTCAAATTATTCTAAGTATAAGATGAGTATATGAAGACTAAGTTGCTTTGGGTCGGATTTATATTGTTTCTAATGCTTGATTTAGTACTATTTATATTGATTTTTCGCGGTCAATCAAAAATACAATCAAACTCCACTATAACTTTAGAGAATACTGCATCCAATGCGCCTGCTACTAATTCTTTTCAGACAATACACGGAAAAGACTTCATAATCTCCGTTTTCAGTGACATTCCAGGCATTAAAACTGTTTCCCTTGACCTGGCAAGTGTAATTTTACCATTGTACCAAGTATTTTATACTAAACCCAACAACGTAAAAGCAATTCATGGAGATACAAATCCTCAGCTTGTCAGTGTAAAAATTATCAATATTTATCTTGTGTCTCAACCGCAAAGAGACGGCATAACTGCTGACGGAAGTTACAATACTGCTTACACTAAGGCTTCGCAAATCCAATCAATTATGCTCTACGCAAATAATCCCAAACAATCTACTTCGGCTTTATCGATGACTTATTGGAATCTATTTTTACATGCCCTTTGGGATACATCTGTGGCCAAACCGAAAGAGATAGATTTGACAACTTACTTTAAAAACAATAATACAAGCGGCTTTATCCTAACGCAATAATACTCAAAAAATTATGAAAAAAATATTATATCTCGGATTCTTATTTCTCTTCTTTTCACTAGTATTTTTATCTCTGCCTGTTTCACAAGCGCAGGCTGCAGTAACCAACGTCTCTCCAACATCCGGCTGTCTCAAAACAAATCCATCTATCACCATCATGGAAGGTCTGATGAATTATTATTATCAACAGCCTAATTTTTCGATTTATGTCTATCTTAACAATAACCAAATCGATTACGTATACTGGGTTGGGCATTTAAATGGTGGCGCTATTTATGTCACTGTACCGACAAATATTGCAAATGCCACTCAAAATGGAAACGCAAATTTATCGGTTGTCGCTTATAACGACTGGCCGGATGGAACCATATATATGAACGATCAGGCTGACAGTTATAATGGTGTGTATAATCAATCTTGTGCGTCCACCCAGAACTGTAATTCCGGTTTATCCTGTTCCGGATCTTGTACTGCTCCTTATAATACTTGTTACTCAAACAATGGAACATGGTCCGGAGGATGTTATGATACATTGTATAATGGAAGTAGTAATTGCACCCGCGTTTCAGTATCACAGTCTTGTACATTAAGTAACTGTTATTCGCCATACACTTGTATTGGCGGTAGTTGTACGACACCCAACTGCAACTCAGATCTAGTTTGTGGATCATGTACTTTAACTAATGGCGGAAATCTTTGTTCAAATAACGGCACACAATATTGTTACTACTACCAATATAACGGAAGCTCTTCATGCAATGTAACGCTTGGCTCTTCCAGTAGCTGCAATATCAGCAACTGTTCTTCCGGATATCAATGCATCTCTAACTCTTGTGTGGCACCGACTTCAACTCCGACTCCGACTAATGGTCCCACGCCTACTAATACGCCTATTCCAACTAACACCCCCACTCCTACCAACACGCCAACCCCGACTCCGACGCCTGCGCCTAACTCTCCCTGGTGGCAATCAATAGGCGGAGATGTCCGATCTGAGGGAGGATATACTAATTCCGCTCCTGCCAATTCATCTTTTAATCCTTGTCTTTTGTGCGTTTTAGCGGAATATCCATCTGGCTCCCATGGAGTGCTCTTTACCGGTCAAAATAATCCTCTTATAAATCCCGCCACTCAAATCTCTACGAACAATTGGCAAGTGGGCAACTCCGCAACTTCCAACTGGGAAACGTTTAATGCCATTAATCACAATTTAGGCAGTACTTCTTATGCAACTATGGTAGATCGAATAAAGGAGGCAGGATTATTAGTCAATGATCCCACCACTATCATCTCTACTTGTGCGAGTACCGCAAGCTGTGTGTTGCCGAATAATCTGGCAAGCGGTATCTACAAATTTCCTGCCGCCACCAATGTAACCATTGTTCCGCCTTGTGCTCAAGATACACCACCGGATTGTCCCACTCCGGCTCCCAATGCTGTTTCATTTAGTGCTGGCAATAATTATCTATTCCTAATCAATGGCACTTTGACTATTAAAGGCAATATTATTGTCCCTACCTCTTCTACTGCATTTTTCTCTGCTTCCGGAGATATCATAGTAGATAAATCTGTCGGGCATACCGTTTCTGTCAGTCTGCCTCAACCAACTTCAACACCAACCATGACTCCGACACCGACCATGACGCTAACACCAACTCCAACACCGACTATTACCCCAACACCTACGCCTGCACCCGTATCTACCAATGGAGGCTTTTTATACATGCGGTTAGGAATTACGCCGCAAGTAAGTTATCTTCCCTCGGGATTCTATTCAGCTTGGAACCTTACACAAAATAGTTATGCAGGGGGG
>DATKGO010000041.1:0-7909 GCA_035510695.1 Patescibacteria group bacterium
GAAGGGAGGGGTGAGGAGGAAGGGCAAACTCTAATGCTGCACCTTTAGATACAGAGAATGTTGATTTAGGAGTAAGTTATTTAGCTTCTAAAGATTCTTATGACATTAACGGGACTATCAATACTCCTGCAGATACATCAGGAGACTTTTATTGGACTGCAAAAGTTTACAGTGCGGACCCTTATTAATTATGGATAAGTTTTTAATTCTCAAGAAATTTAGGATTTATTAAATTCAAGTAAATATGCCTATTATCTTTGGTTGGGGTCGTAGAACAGTTAAAAGTATCGGTGTCGTTTTTAAAAACCTTTGCAATAATTGTCACAATGAAGAGTATTGGGTTATGACAAAAGTTGTAACTTGGTTTACGCTATTTTTTATTCCAATTATTCCCTATGAAACAAAATATTTTCTTAGTTGCCCAGTCTGTAAGTATGGAGTGACATTAGACGACAATCAGCTTGAAAAACTAAAACCTATTGCCGAAACAAATCAATTGTTTGCAGAGGGCAAAATTACACAAGAGGACTATGCAGCGAGGTTAAACGAACTTAATAGTGGTTCTATAAATCAGGTTGAAGCTAAAGTTGAGGAAACTAAAGCTTTGACTGAGAATACCCCCAGTCTCGTTATTTGTCCCGAATGCGGGCATAAAGTTGGCAAGAAAGCAAAATTTTGTGCAAAATGTGGTAAAGGAATTATTCGCAATAATTAGTAATCAACCGATAAAAAAGTTAAGAAAAATAAGCAATAAGTATTTATGAGTAATTCTAAGATATTACGAAAAGACAATGAATGGAAAGAAATAGAAGATAAATTTTGTAAAGTTTTAGAATTTAATCCGATAGCTTTAGTTAAAAACAGCCAAGTAATAACTTCTGATAAGTCTACTCCATATGCTAGCGTTATTCTTAGATGTGAAGGAAAACAGGAAAAGATAAAAGGATATATTACCCATAAAATTGACTTCTTCAGCCTTTGGCAAATCTTCAAAGAGCGAAAAGTATCAAAAGCTGAAGAAGTTAATATTGTTTGGACCACGAAACAATACAAATATTTTTTCGTGAAATACATTTCTGTTCTTTTCCCTAAATTGCGAATAATGGTTTGTCCTAAAGAAGCTTTTGAACTTTTGACAGATTTAAATTTCAGGACAGACTTGACAGGGAAAAAGCGTGCAATGGCAGAGATGCCAATTTTAGACTTAAAACCCGATATAATGATCGTATGAATTTACAATTAGTTGGTGTTTTCAGTAGTTAATGAAGCTACAAACTAGGGATGTCTGGGACATTCCCGCATTCTTAAGATAGTTGTAAATATTGCATAGATTTTTGATATACTAGCTCTGGATATTTCCACTCAAATGTTCGGAAATCATCAACTAGAGCCAGCAGCCACGGGCACCCCATATTGACCAAGGTCTCTATTTAGTTTGATGTGGCTTGCTAAACCCTTCATTTTTTAACCAAACTCTCGGACAGCGAAAATTCGGTTAAATTTCGGATTTTGAAGCTAAATGTAAAAAAGTTGAAGAACAGTGACCCTGAATAACAAAACGTTTGAGGCTAAGTTTTAATTAATAAGATTAGGAGAGATAAAAAATAGCCTCAAATGAGGAAACATGGATTCGCACCGTTTGAGCTTATAGCTATGGTATGAGTTTGCTTATTAAAATGCTTTGTGATAATATAAGCCGTAATGAAGAAAAAAGTTATATTTATAACTCGCAGACACACACGCTTTAACGGCGGCGTGCTTTTTGTTGTGTAAAAAATATAATCTTAAATAAGCATACCGCCGAAGAGGCGGGTTTTTTGTGGTAAAAATGAGGTGATTTTATGGAAAGAGAGAAACAATTAGAAAATCCGGAATTTATTTTTTCCGTTAGAATGGCGGGGTTAAGCGATATAAATTATATTCCCGAAATTTCCGAGTGGACAAAAAATGCTGGGACTATGCTTCCTAAAACAACTGAAGAATTACTAGAACTTTTCATGCGAAATCGTTCCGCAATTGTCACAAATGCTCTGGGAGAAATTGTAAGTCACGCAGCAGCAACGTTTATCTATGATGAAGATGGAGCCATTGAATTTGGGGCATTAGTTACTGGTGAAAAATTTAAAGGAAGAGGCGCAGCGACTTTAGCAACTAAATTTCTTTTGCGGGTACTAAAAAATGAATATCCAGGGCAAACTATATTTGCCCTTGCAAATAATATGAGTGAAGGAATCTTTAAAAAATTAGGAGCGCCTATAATGTCAACAGGAGAGGTGGGCGATGGGGTTTGGGTTTATTGTGAAACTTCATGCCCGCGATTTCCTGGAAAAGGAAAATGTTGTGACACACCTTATAAGTTAACTGATATTATTACATGATTAAATTATTTGTAATTTTTATACATAAAATACATCGCCTGCTGTTAGGCGGTATGCTTTATGTTGTTTAAATAGCCAATAAACGTTGGAGCAAACCGCCAAGAAAGGCGGTTTTTTATTGGGAAAGGAGGTGATATATATGAAAGAATTCTTTAATCCAGAACAAGCCAAATTTTTGTACCCTAAAATAGTACCTGTTTATCAGGCTGCATTTGCCGGAGAACCTTGGTTTGAAGTAAGCAAGTGCGCAGACGATGCAGAAGTAAAAAGATGTATTGGCGGATTTTCCGCTCTTGCTGTCGGTGAGATTTGCGAGCTATGCGGTAATTGTCCACTACGAAGTGCTTATGAAACAGAAGAACTTGTTTCTCGATTCGAATCCCTAGCTGGAACGAGGCCAACAGCGTGGTATTTAGAAGGAAACGAACAGGATATAACTCTTGCTGCAATTGCTTGGATCAAAACTCCATTGGAAATTGTCGAAGAAAGATATCCGGATAACCCAAAAATGGCAGATTGGGCGACTTCTATATTGGGAAAAGATAAAGTTATTTGGCTTGATGAAGTTTTTGCTGATAAATCTAAAAAGCCTTCGGGAAATCTGTCAAATTTCGGAACAATGTGCAGAGGGTTTGCTAATAATTTTAGCAACAGCGCTATTGCGTTCAGAACTATTAACGAGAGAATGATAGCTGCAGCAAAAAGAGATTTTCCCTTCACTGCTAAAATTTTTAAGCGAGAGATGGAGGTTCCGGACAGGAGGGATTTTGTAACACTTCAAGCTGTATCGACTCAATCAGATTTCGTGAAAGGATGTGGGAGTTGGTAAAGTTAGTATTCTGTTATTCAGTGAAGTTCTTTATAATTTGGGAGTAAATTTTGACTGATTCAGAAAGCTCTTTTTTGGACAGTTTTTCATCGGGCCCGTGTGCATATGCAATGTCTCCGGGTCCGATGATTACTCCTTTTTGGAAAAATGAAAGTTCGGTGAAGTATTTTACAGTACGCACTCTTTTTATAAATGAAAGCTCTTTAGGAACTTTTGTTGAAACGCTTGCTACGTTTATGGTTTCTTCGATTAATACATTTTGTGGAAGAATTGATTTTATTTTCTCAATATAATTTTGGTTGTCATCAGGGGATACTCTCATGCTATAAACAGCAGTAGCTTCTCCCGGAATTATGTTGTCCGCTACTCCTCCGTTTATTTGAGCAAGCGTAAGTATTGTATCGCGATGAATCTTAATTTTATTTATCTTTTCAATAGATAATAAAAGAAGTTCGATAGCGTTTATTCCTTCTTCGGGTTTGCTGCTATGAGCAGATTTACCCTTGGCAATTATCTTAAAAACGAGTATTCCAAAGTGAGCATTAACTATTTGAAGAGATGTTGGCTCGCCAACTATTACAAATGGAATTTCCATTTCTGTTTCTACGATTTTTTTTGCACCATCAAACGTTATCTCTTCACCTATTGTAAAGATTAGTCCGAAGTTATTTTTGCCTTCCTTTTTGGAATTTATCGCAGCCGTTATCATTCCCGCAATTGAACTCTTAGTATCGCATGCACCTCTTCCATAAATAAATTCACTATCCTCACTAAATGAAATATATGGAGGGACAGTATCTATGTGAGCTTGCAAATAAACTTTCGGTCGACCGACTTTTGCGATTATGTTAAATCTTTTTTCGTCAACAAATATTTTGCTTAACCCAAAGCCTTCTTTTTCAAGCAAGTCATATAAATACAGCCCAATTTTTTCTTCGCTTCCAGTGATAGACGGGATACTTATAAATTGTCTCAATAACTCCTCTTCAAATTTCATACTTTGAATTATAACACTAAATGCTTTCAGTTTTAATAAAAAGGCTTAGATCCTGGGATAATGAAGTGAAATGATGTATTGGAATCTGATAGTGTGTTTACTTAGTTGTAGAACTCTTTAGCTCCACCATGCTTAGAGCAAGCTCCTTGGTGATGAGCTGCATAGCTGTAGGTTCCGTCATTGCATAAAGCAGTTGCGCTATTCTGATTAACAGTTGTACTTGAAGTATTTGAGACCCCCGTGTTTACAACAGTTGTTGTCGGCGTAGCTGTAGGAATAATTGGTTGAGTAGGTTCTGTTTTAACAAAAGTAACGCTATCCCAATTCGCCAGAATTATATTCTGAGCTACTTGTAGCGTCATTTTGCCCTTGCATACGCTTGTATGTAATGAATTTTCAAGTTTATCCTTAGTGAATGAACCCTTGTTGTCAGTTACGACATGTGGTTCAGGCCAAAGGTTCTTTGGGTCAGTTGGATTGCCACCAATTTCCAACGGAATTAAATGGTCTTCTTCATAATCTGCCATCTTTGTGTCGGAATAACAATAATCTTTAATCTGTTGTTTCTTTAATTTATTTGTATAGGAAGTGGCTGGTCTAATTTTTGTTGTATAACCGGAGACACAAATGGTTGAATGGATATTTGCTTGTGTAACATTTGGATTGGTTACTCCCGGCGTGCAAACAGCATCCGCCTTGCCGTTTACACTGTGACATTTACTGTTCGCATCTGCAGGTTGAACAAAGAAGATAAAAGACAAGAGGAAAATGAATAATACCAGTGATTTTTTCATTAAAATTTATAACTTTTTCCCCCCATAATTATTGCTGTATTTACGGGCTAATTGTACCATAAACATCATCTGCCATTCGGAGTTGGCTTTTGACGGGCGAGGAACTCACAAATCGGTCATGAATATATAGATTTTCTCCTAATGAATTAATTAATACTTTTTTCTCATCCATTGAACCATTACGAAGCGCATATTTTGCATATTCATATAAATCCAGCGGTTGATGGTTTGGGTCAATATCTTGTTGTAAAAGTATCATCTCCCTTACTTTTCGGTATTCATCTAAATAGCAGTTTAATGCCGGTGTTTGCTTTATCGTTTGCGGGTGAGCCATATTTGTAAAGTTGATATATCTTAGTAATTCTTTAATTAGTTTTTCTTCATTAACAAACGGTTCAGGGCAGTCGTAATCCTTTTTCCTTGAGCAGTGATAATAAATGTGGTAAACAGACGGCCTGGCTTTCCTTTTTCTATATTTATCTTCAGCAACGATACTGGCTCCACAACTGGCACATTTGAATAAACCTTTAAAGGTAAATACCTTTGATCCCCATTTGGCTTTTTTGAAAGGAATGATATGTTGTTTTTGCACCTGATCAAATATTTCCTTAGTGGTTAAGGGTTGGTGGGAGCCTTTGTACCAACCACCGATTCCAATAGGATATTGAAACTCCCCATAATAAAAGGGGTTCTTGAGCATTTGATAAACAAGGCTTAAGGTGACTTTTTTCCCAGACCTTGTTGTTAAACAGGTATCTAACCATTTTTTAATTGTTCTACCGCTGTCTCCGTTTCTGGCAACCCTCTCAAACATCTCCGTAATAATGTGTCCTCTGTCAGGATCTACTACAATATCTTTTATTCCATTCATTGCCCGGTTGTAATAGCCGATTGGTGACATTCCCGGACGCCATCCCATTTCGCATTTTGCCCTGATACCTCTTTTAACATTTACTCCTTTTTGATCGTTTTCTAGTTTTGCTTGTGAGCAGAGAATCATTAGCAAGAATTTATCAGAGGGAGTATCGGAGAATGCCTGAGTAAAGGTTTTAATGTGAGTAAGCTTTCCTTGATCCATAAGATCAACAAGTTGTCCTAAATCTCCGGCGTTACGGGAAAGACGATCGGGTGCCCATGTAAGAATTCCCGTAAAAACTCCTTCCCGTATTTCACTCAATAACTGCTTAAACACCGCACGTTGTCCGGATTCTTTTGCCGAATGACTTTCCCGGCGAACTTCTTTAATAATTAACCCTTCTTTTTGGGCTAAATCAGTCATTTCTTTTACTTGGGAATCTATAGACATTGCTTGTCTTTCGTCGTCTTCGCTGGACTTACGCGCATATAGACAATATAGGACGTTTTCGTCATTTTGGATACTATTTATACTCGGCATATTTATAGGTCAACAGTACCGCAGAAAGTAGGTGAAGTCTAGTAGGAAGATACTATGCGGTAAACCACAGAAAAACCCCTTGGTAAGAGGTTTTTCTAACGGACGGATTCCGTTTATTGCACTACCTTACAATCGTTTATCACCACAATCCCTATGGACATGTCCGCCATTGTTCCTTGTACGGTAACCGATTGCCCGTTTTGTAATGATGTTATCTCTGACTTTGCTGATTTATCCGCAAAGTAACAAGAGATACTTGTTCCCATATAGTATTGATCATTACTTGGGTTAAGGGAAAGATAATAGTTGCCGGTTATATCATCGCTGATATTTGAGATGTATCCGGTTGTTTGAACAGTTTTGCCCGTGTATTGGTCTTGTGCGGCAATCTTATTCTTATCATAAGCCGCAACCAAAGCAGTTGCGTCAACAACCGTAGGCGCAGTTTGTTGTACAGTTTGGTTAGAATTACCGGCACTGTTTGATGTACCACTTGTTGTCGTAGTCGAAGAGTTATTTTCCGATTTTGATCCAATCATTCCTAAGACTACCAAGACAACAAATACGACTAAAACGGTGGTAATAACTTTGTGCTTTAAAAACCAATTCTTCTTTTTCTCACTTCCTTCCATTTGTTTCACCTCCTTTCAAAAATGCTAAAAATTCGATTAGTAATTTGGGCAATATTTCCAAATAAGGATTCTATAAAATTCTTGTGGATTACTTTTACTTGAATAGGTTTATGTTTCAGCATAATCTTTGGTGTAGGCAATAGGGAGGGAGTAGGCGTAGGAGTTGACTTTGGTATATAAAGAGTTGGAGTAGTCGAAAGCGTTACGGTTGGAGTTGGACTTACTTGTTGTGTTGCTAAATATTGTCTATAGAAAGCCCACTGCAAGGCACAAGTTATTTTGTTAGCTGAGCCGAGCGCAGAACTTCCGGGATCGGTACAAGAAGGCTTAACTCCTGGTTTGTCGGGAGCAGACGTTGGCGGAGGATTCGAGCAACCATACATATTTTCAATCTTCTGCATCGTTTCAGCACTTGGATTTGGTCCCATATCTGGAGTACAACCGTTAGTAGCATCACCGTTTGGACAATTTTTAGTTACGCAAATGCAATCTTGGTCTTGTCCTCCAGGGTGACCGCAATCTGCACTAAACCAAACGTTGTCAGCATAGACAGCTTTAGGAATAAAGTACGAAAACATGAGCAAGACAGCGGCTAAAACTATTATTTTCCCTCTTTTCATACAAAAGCTCTCCGCCAGTGATGACTTGCGTCACCCGTATAAGTTTCCCTATACGACCTAGATGGCTCTGACGAAGAGCTTTACGCCATCTAGGTTTTATGCCATGCCCATCTTACGACAGGCAGCAATCAATCCTAGTTCTAAATTCTAATTTACGCCTGGTGAACTTCTGTTCCCGTTTTTGTTTCTTTATCTACTTTGATCGCGATTTCTTGTCCCTTTTTGCCCGATTGAACTTGTGCGTGCTCAAGTTGCATCGATTC
>DATKGO010000042.1:0-5256 GCA_035510695.1 Patescibacteria group bacterium
GGGGGGATCATCACCAATACAGGTAGTATAGGAAATGATGAAACGGGCGTACAGGCATTAGCTGACGTATTGCTCACTACTAATTATGGGGTTGACCAATTCATAATAGTTACTGCTCAAGGTTCCGCAGTAACAGCTAACGGTTCTCTTCACAATATGTATGGTTACATAATTAGGTAATTTTACATAATTACGTCTTTTCTTACATCATCTCTCCCCGTGTGGCACATTATTGCTCAATTGTTAATATCGTGCTTATAACATCAAATGCTTATGTGCAAATTGTACTTACCGAACACGTAGTATTGCAGTACGGAGTATTGGTTTATCATATCTCCCAAAACTCAAACTCAGTTATGTCCGCAAATAAAAGAGAATATCCTACCCCACTTTACATTGGCGACAATGTATATATCAGACCAACTTATTTCGTTATCAAATCAGAATATTCAGGTTTATCGGGAAAGCGTTCACGTGCGCAAAAGGCTAATGAAAAAAATCTCTCTTTGCGTGAGCATAATGGGTTCTTAAGCCCGAAGGCCAAAAGTAAAATGAAAAACGCCATTAATTGGCTCAATGTTTCTGCTAAGTACAAAGCAGTCTATTCAAAAAAGGAGCGTAAAAGCTTTTGGTTTAAAGTAAATTTTATAACACTCACTATTCCTCCCCAGAAGGAAACGCAAGTTTCGTCTGCCTTATTTCAGAAATGCTTAAACACTTTTTTGACTTATTCCCGTAAGTATTATTCGCTTCATAATTATGTTTGGAAAGTTGAGTTATCACTTGATAAAAGACTTCACGTTCACATTGCAACCGACATTTTTTACCATTACAAAGATTTACGTAACGCGTGGAATCGCATCCTACAGCGTGAAGGATTACTAAATTTTCACTTTGAGAAATTTGGAAACTATGACCCAAACAGCTCGGACGTGCACAAAACAAGAGGATTGAATGATGTTGTAGCATATATGTGTGAGTATATGGCAAAGGACAGCAATTTAGACCAGGATTACAAAGGTCGCATATGGGGCGCATCTTACAGCCTTTCAGATAAGCATAAATGCGAATGTTTTATTGAGAGCGGTAGCAGTAGGCGCAATTATTCTTTTATTGATAGAGCGCAAGTGCGTTATAAGGCATTACAAGGAAAGCCCGACTGTATGGGAAAGACAAGCACAGTAGCTAACTTATATATGCTCAATTCAAGCGACTGGGCAACTGAAATGGACGGATTGATACGTGATGCATATAACGCACATCGTAAGCGTATACGCGATAATACGCCTACGCAACCAAAGGAATATTTGACTATTGATATGTTTGGAGAGCGGCATATCTTAAAACCTGATATATTAGAGCTATGCAAAATAGAAGCGATTACCCCGATAATTGGAACGATGAAATTAGACCTTCAATTCTAAAAAGAGATAACTACAAGTGTGTAGTGTGTGGAATTAAACACAGGTCATATGTTCTAATTGACCAATCAAAAAATAGAGTACAAATTGAACGTGATGAGTTTCTTGAATACAAAAAAGAAGGTTGGAATTGTTATAAAATTTATCTTCAAGTTTCGCACATCAACAATATTAAGTTGGACTGTTCTGATAGCAATCTTCGTACACTTTGCAATCGCTGTCATTGCGATGCTGATAGAGAGTGGAAAAAGATAGCGCGTATAGCTGCTCCTATCGAAGCTATGTATCCATGCGCTAATAAAGAATTGTGCCCTTATGCTCACGTGCCGCACTGCCACTCTGAAAGCGGTCAATTGATTATGTTTTAGTAGGGCAATCCTAAATAAAAAAATCAAAAAAATTTTGAAAAAATAATTTTAAAATTTGAAATTTATTTTAAAATTGAACTGCAAAAAATATAAAAAAAAATCAAAATAAAAATGCAAATAATTGTAATCGGAGTAATAATATTAATTGTAATAATTCAAAAAGTAATTGAAAAGAATTGAAAAGAATTGCAAAAAGAAAATAAAAAAAACATTGTAAAAAGTCAGATAAAAATCAGTTATCTGACTTTTTTTGTTTTCATATGCTCCGCATATGTGCATGCGCTCCGCGTATGTGCGGGGGTCGTTCCTCCCCCCGTGCCTCTTCCCAGTGAACTCCAACAGTAGAGAAAGAAAAAAAATAAAGACAAAAAAGAATAGATACAAAAGAATAAATGAATAAATAATAAATTGAAAAGTGAATGAGAAAAAAGTTAAGATGAAGAGAATAGTTACAAAAGTTAAAATGAAGATGAAATAAATTTTTTTTTCAAATGCTCCGCATTTGTGCGGTTGCTTCGCAATCGTGCGGGGGTCGTTCCTCCCCCCGTGCCTCTTCCCAGTGAACTCCAACAGTAGAGAAAGAGAAAAAATAAAGACAAAAAAGAATAGATACAAAAGAATAAATGAATAGATAATAAAGTAAAAAGTGAATGCAAAAAAAGTTAAGTTTGAATAAATAAAAAGTAAAAAGTGAATGCAAAAAAGTAAAGTCAAAAGTCAAAAGGTTCTTACTCGCAATGTTCCGCTATCGCTCCACATTGCTCTAGCTGTATGTTACGGTGCCCCTGCTTAAAGATTACGGTGCGCTACACCCTGCCCCAGCGCGTCCACGCACTTTTTACGGTGCCCCCCATAAATTTTACTGGCACCTTATCTGCACCCTATTCTTATTGTTACGGTGGGGGTGTAATAGTATCTACGCTTCGCTATGGCGGTACTGGGGCTGCTTAAAGATTACGGTGGTGCCCAACTCGGTGGTGCCCATTCTTAAGACTAAAGAAAGTGTCCACAATCATTCCGCAGTCCGTCTATTCGTAATCTGCCTCATTCGTTCGGGTTAATGGCAGACAAGCTGCCATTTACCCTCCTCATTTCACCATATTACTCATAGCCTCCTGCCTCCATTCTTGCGTTATTTTTCTGTATTTAGACAAAACCACTTATTCCTTAGACAAGAGGTTTCAGTCAGACGGTGTTATGACGGTAGTATCTTTTATACGTCATTTGCCAGTTAAAAGCTAATACAGTACTTTTCCTGCATTATTTAAACTTAAATACTAAATCCTATGAAATTAAAATTCGGTGCTATCGTAACAGACGGTAGAGGCAAAATTGGTGGTCACGTAATGTCTAAAAATCGTGGTGGAGCTTATATGCGTACAAAAGTAACTCCAAGCAATCCCCGCTCAACTGCGCAAACAACAGTACGTTCACATTTAACAACTCTTTCACAAGGTTGGCGTGGTTTGTCTGCTGCTGCTATTGCTGCGTGGAATGCTGCTGTAAGCGGTTTCACAAAGACAAATATCTTTGGTGACATTCACAGTCCGTCAGGATTGAACCTGTATGTTAAGTTAAATGCAAATCTTTTAGAGGTTGGCACTGCTGCCTTGGCATTACCTCCTTTACCTGCTGCTGTTACTGCTCCACTTACTGTAAGTGCTGCCGCTGCTGCTGGTGCCAATACGTTTACGGTAGCGTTTACAGTGTCTCCAGTTCCCGCTAATCACGTGTGGATTGTTAGAGCAACTAAACAAGTTAGTCCGGGTAAGTCTGCAATTAAAAATTTATACAGAGATGTTAAATATTTAGCTGCTGCCGTAGCAACGGGCGTATCTATAGATACAGAGTATGTTGCAAAGTTCGGTGCTCTTGTAGCAGGTGAAAAAATAGGGGTTGAGATTGTTGCTGTCAATTTAACAACAGGTCAAAAGTCAATTGCATTAAGTACAACAATTATTGTTGCTGCATAATGAAAAAGTGTTATATTTGCATCACTAAGTGAAAGATACCGTAAGCCCTGCGGAGGGAGCGTAACAATAGCTTAGAGCACGTATAGCATACAATCACAAAACACTACCTTGGTTATTCCTTCGGTAGTGTTTTGTTTTTGATACACACCCGATCTAAATATCAAATGCTTATGTGCAAATTGTATTTACCGAACACACAGTACTAAACTCTTCTCAATATGGCATCAGTTCAATATGGTTCTATCATAACAGGTATGAAAGGTAATATCGGAGGTCAAACATTTCAGAATGGGAATGTTGCAAAAGTTCTTCGTAATAAAGGATACAGAAAGGGTACTACATCACAAACCCGTCAAATACAATTAACTTCATTAGCTACGGTTACTAGCAGCTGGCGTGCTGTTGGCATAAATAATCAAGGTTTATGGAGAGCATCTACAGGTAACTGGCCTTTTAAAGATAAGTTTGGTAATACATACTACGGAAGCGGATACCAAAAGTATGTAGCTCAAAATATTGCTTTAATTAATTTAGGCTTTCCAATTGTTGTTGCTCCTGATACTCCATTAAGCGCAGATGCACCAGGCACATTTTCAACAGCTTTTACAGTCGGTGGCTCATTATTAATTAATTGGGCTAATACGCCTACTCAAGACCAATTTATACAAGTGTTTTGCTCTGCTCCATTATCAGCTGGTCGTAATGGTAAGCACGTTAAATTAGTAGCTGTAGGTTTATTCAATATGATAGGTGTCACCTCTTGCGATATAACTTCAAATTATGAAGGGTTCTTCGGTGCGCCTCCTGCGGGGTGTGGTATATCTGTTAAGGTACAAGTGCGTACGCAACAATTCCCTATTATTCAGTTTCCTACAACTTTACTAGCAGAGTTGTAACTATTGTTTATATGGCTTCTCAAAACTTAGACGTGCTGTCAGATAGATTTAATAGCCTAGCAGTTGCTCCCAACGCTTGGCTATTATATTTATCCTCTACAAGTGGTCTTAATAAAGGTGACACGCTCACTGTAAGAGAAGTTGATAGTCTGGGCAATTACTTAGGTCGCTATCGCACAGGTATTTGCAATAAAACAGTAACAGAACAATTCATAGTTTACGCTAAAGGCACCCAGTGCTATTATTTCACTCCATTATCAAAGCCAATGCAAATATTTACATCTGCCCTATTCAAGCTAAACGTTGCAGTATCTCATACTGGCGATGTATTAGAAACTATATTATTCTCTTTTAAAATCCCTGCGGGTACAATGGCGGCAAACGATATACTTCGTATAACGTCCTTCTTTGCTACAACAGGTACTTTAGGTACTTATGCAATTAAGTATCGTATAAGCACTACAGGAGTTATTGCAGGTTCCTCTATTATTGCAAGTAATACTGTTGCAGCTGCAACGGATGGCACAGTACCATTGGTTCGTAATATTACCTTTAAAAACAGTCTTTCTGCGCAGTCTGCGGTAACGCTTACCGCAGG
>DATKGO010000043.1:0-2174 GCA_035510695.1 Patescibacteria group bacterium
GGGGGAGGAAAAATATAATAATAATAATAATAATAATAATAAATATAATGATAATGAATAATCTATCATTACTCAAGCCCGTTGTTTTTTAACCTATTTAAGAGTTTTAAAGTTCATTTAGACCTTTGTTTATTTTAATTCAACGAATTTTAGAAACATTTAAATACTAGAATGATTACGAATAGTATTATAAACGTTATTATGACGACAAAATAATGAGGCATAAAAAACATGAAAATAACCATAAAAAACGCGAAAATCTGGAAAACAGGAAGCGGAAGCAGCGTAATTACGATACCAATGGACTACGTAAAGAACGGAATCCTCAAAATAGGCAATAATTATAGTATAGAAATCGAAGTAGATGCGGATGTAGAAGTGACTAATAATGAGCAACTACTATAAAGATAAACAAAGAGCTTACATGGAATTAGACAATATAATTCAAAACAGCATTAAAAGAAAGACTAATATTAATATTACCATGGTTGTCCTGGATTTGACTAGTAAGCATCCTGTGAGTGATAAGGCTTTGAAGAATCGTATTAATGAGATTGCTAGTGTTTATAATTTAAAGATTGTTAATGATGAATTAATTTGTGAGGTGAAAGTTTGAGCGTGGTTGGTTTTGATAATAAGGTTTGTTTTCGTATAACTGAGAGTGATCGTGAGAAGATTGTTAATATTATTAGGATGAATCCTGAAGTTTTTCAGAGTGGTTCTCATTTTGTGAGAATTGCTGTTTTACGTTTTCTTAAGGATTTTGATGTTAAAGGTAAGAGATTGAAAATATGATTCCTTTTTATGTATTGAAGATTAATCCTGATGCTGAGATTAAAGATATTAGATATGTTGTTGTTAATTATCATGAGAGTAATGATTCATATTTGTTGTATAGGGTTGGTGTAAAAAGTTTTTTCATGGTTTCTTCTAGTGTTTTGAGTGTGAAGTATGTTTTTGATGGGTGGGTAAAATGAGTAGAGTGGTTCGTGTTGAACGTAATAGTATTCGCTGTTCGCAGTGTGGAGAGATAAAAGAACTCTTAATCTCCGAAGTTTTCTTTGACTTAAATGGGCAGCCTGTGTGTCCAAGTTGTAATAAGCAGGAAGAAAGAGTTACTTTATTCACGGATGAGAATCAGCGCACTTTAAAGGGATGGGATGATTAATTATGGGTGGTGAGAATAAGAATTATCATCATTGCGTGGAGTACTTGGATCTCATGCTTTTTTATAAGAATCGTTATGAGTTGAAGTACATGGTTAATTTGAAGCGTTTGTATTTGCATCATAAGGAGTTCGTGAAGAATCCTAAGTTGTTAACGAGACTCGGTGAGTTGGAGAAAAAGCTAGAATGACATCCTCCATCACACTAAAGTGTGAGGTTTCCCTATGAATAAAAACAAATACGAAGATATGTTTGGTTCACCCTTTATCGAAGGAGATATTGTGTTACAACCAATATACATCAATCACGATACGTGGATGCATCGCACAACAGTATTACAGCCGTTTATGATTTACCAAGTACGCATGAATAAGCAAGAATCTATTTTTGACAGTGTTTATACGTGGGGTTCTTTTGATGCAGTTAAAAAACAAATGCACGAATTTGTCAATATATCACGTATGCCCAAAGACAAAACAATACGTGAAATATGGGTTATTATGTCAAGACTAACTCGTCAAAAAGAGTTAGACTTTGAGATTGAAGTTGATAGAAAGTTTAGAAAACAAGATTCTCCAATTCCTCCCAACGCTAAAGCGTCGGGTATCCTTGGAGGCGATTTATGAAAATAGATATGCGCACGAAAAAGCGTGCTATATCCTTGCTACGCAAGGAAAAAGAAATCAAAAAAATAATAAAATTTAGATTGAATAAGCATAAAAAATATTTTAATGATTATCAATTTCAAATAGAGAAAACAAGAAGACTAGCTGAACTAGAATATTGTAAACATCAATTATCTAAAGAATTAGCAATAATTGACGAATTAGAATTAATATTTAAGAAATGTTTTTGAGTGAGGTGCTAGAATGACTGAATATATATGCGATAATTTAGTTGATGGTAAAATGATAATTTCAATTAGAAATTACGATACTGGTAAAGAAATTAAGAGATTTGTGTTAGATGTGAGTCCTAGTGTTAGATATTCGGTTGAAATATTAGGAA
>DATKGO010000044.1:0-3698 GCA_035510695.1 Patescibacteria group bacterium
TCTGTACTGCAGTAGCACCACTGGTGGTTTTCACTTTTCGGATAAAAGTCATAGCGCTATTGTAGCTACTAGTGTCCTAAAAAACTAGATATTGAGGCTGAAAAATGATGAGAATGGGAAAAATGGGAAAGTCAGGTGAAAAAAGAATAAGCGAAGGAATGCATTTTTTTATCAGGACGAACGATACATCTTGTAACTAAAACAACTTCAAAGTATGAGTTGCCTAGGCATCAAGTGACTAAAATAAATCAATTGGTGGGTCCAAGAAAAAATGTATTCCGAGCTTAAAAAACTTTCTAGATGTTCAGTAGCTCTTTCATCACCTGCGGGATTTCGGAGACTAAATCTGAACTGTTAAAATAATACCCGACTTTTTCAAACAATTTTTCCCCTGCTTTTTTATTGATAAACGATCCTACGCAAGCGCTCAAATACAAATCATTTTTAGTAGCTAATGCCGCCACCAAACCAGCCAATACGTCGCCTGTTCCACCTTTGGTCATACCGGCATTCCCACCGGAAATTCTGCAGCATTCAATTGAAGAACAAACAATATCATCGGGACCTTTGAGTAAAACCGTGCAATTATATTTTTTAGCAAAGTTTGCAACAATATTGTCATTCTGAACTTGATTCAGAATCCAGTCCTCTTTATTCTGGATTCCAGCTTTCCCTCCTTCGCGCAAGGCTTCGGAAGGGCGAGGCGCTGGAATGACACCACCAAATACTCTCTCAAACTCCTTCTTATGCGGAGTCAAAACAGCATTACCGTTTAATGGCTTCAGCCATTCCGGCTCCAGCATTTGTAATGCTCCGGCATCAATAATCCACTTCTTCTGCGGATACTTCTGCAGCAAATATTTAGTCAAAAAGTATGTCTTCTCCCCTTCATCTTCTAAATTTAAAATCTCTTCAATTTTTTGCTCTTTGCTCTTTGCTCTAGCCTCTTTGCTCTCCGTGCGCTCCATTCCGGGGCCAATAAGAATCGCGTCTGCTTCGTTAATATAATGCTCAAGATCAATCTGTTGGATAACTATGCCATTACGGAATTCTTCCTTAGTCTTTTGTACAATTTCGTTGTTTTCCGGAACCGAGGCATAAAAAACCATATCCACGATTTTTGAAGCTATATCCAAAGCCCACAGTGTCGAGGCATGAAATAAATGCGATCCGCCTATCAAAAGTAATTTACCGTTTTGGCCTTTATGAGAACCAGTAGGTGGAACATAAAGTTGCTTTAATAATTTTGTGTCGAATTCTTGCATATGTTTTTATGTCATTCTGGGCTTGACTCGGAATCCAGTCAATTCAAAACTACTCTGGATTCCCGCTTTCGCTGGAATGACATGGATCCTGAATCAAGTTCAGGATGACAAATCTAATTCTATCACTTTTGCCTGTTTTTGAAACTTTCCCTTCACAAACTCCTGATGCGTAGTCGTAATTATTGTCTGCTGCTGACCTATCATCTCGGAAACCAATTCAATATGCTCCTCATCAAGCTCGGAAAAAATATCATCCAAAAGTAAAAGCGGCGTACTTTTTATATTTTCTTGCATATATTGCAATTGCAGCATCTTCAATTGCAATACCGCTAACCTCTGCTGTCCCCGACTGGCAAATGCCTTCAAAGACCTGGGCGATGGATTATGGGAAGTAGAAGGTTGTCGTTGAGGATTGACGATTGAAGATGGATTATCTATTTTCAAACTTCCATCTTCTTCGCCTATTTTCCATTTTCTATTATCTATCTTCCCCCCGTCCATTTGTATCAAAAAATCATCTCTATGCGGCCCAACCAACGTCACCCCTGATCCAATTTCCGCATTTTTATATTTTTCCAAACGCTGCGGAGAAATAATACTATGATCATATTCCATCTGACAGTTGAAAATTTGCTTTTTTTGTTCATTGATAAAGTTTAAAAATTCCTGGCGTTTATCATGGATATACGTTCCTTCTTTAATCAACAATTCATCCCAATAATTAAATAATTTATCATTTCTCACTCCTGTCTCCTGCACTCTTTCGAGTAATGCATTACGTTGCCGCAGCCCTTTATTATACGTAGTCAAACTTCGCTGATACTCTTTGTCCACCTGCTCTAACACATCGTCAAGAAAATGCCGCCTATGACTTGGGCTGCCGCTGACAATTTCCAAATCCAAAGGTGTAAAAAAAAGTGTGGGTAAATAAGAAGCAAAATCAATTCGTCTGCGCGGCACGCCGTTGACGAAATAGCGCTTCCCTGCCCGATGCATCTGCGATTCTGTAGTAATCAATACTTCAAGGTCAATTGATTCATTAGACGATTGATGATGGAGTGTAGAAAATTGTGGTTGAAGATGGATGGTAGAAGCTGGCTTTTCTATTTTCAAATTTCCATCTTCTTTACCTATCTTCAATTTTCTATTATCTATTGTCCTATTCTCATTAGAGCCCTCTACTATCGTTCCTTTGATCCGACCGAATTCTTCATTAAACCTGATCAATTCTTCTTCCCGATCGGTTAAAAAACTTTTCCCTGTAGATAAAAGATGAATACTATCCAGTAAATTCGTTTTACCTGCGGTATTTGGGCCGACAATTACCGTAATACCGGGAACAAATGTAAATTCTGACTGAGAATAATTTCTAAATTGTTGAAGTGAAAGAGAAGATAATAACATGCAAATTCAAAATTCAAAAGAAAGCGAGGAACAAATTTTTCCCTAGCATGAAAGGCGGAGTCCCGCAGGACGCAGTCCGGTGCTAGAAAAAATTTCGTTCCGAGCGATAAACTCAATTTTTACTTTTACTCGATTACTGTTCCGACAAAGGGTTTTCCTTCCATAAATTTAGTTAGATTTTCAAAATCTTTTCCCAACACTGCCACTTTGAGCCCAAATTCTTCCGCTCGCTTGGCGGCAATCGGATCAAAAGGTGCATTCATACCCGGACTCCATTTATCCCCTATCAATTTACGGAACTCTTCCCATGAAATATGATTAATCGGCTTAGCATCAGGAAATTTTTTCGGATCTTTGTCAAAGACCTGACTGATATTACTCATATTGATGACAATTTTAACATTGTAATCTTCGCATAAAAGCGTAGCGCAATAATCCGTAGACCATCCGGGTTTCCATCCGGCTGCTACGACTACCGGCTCAGCCACTTTACGGATAATTTCAAAATGTTTAATGAGATTCGGATGAGCCACGTCACGGAATATAGTTCTGATAAGCTGTGCGTTTAATCGTGTCGCGTGAATGCCTAACCAATCAAGATCATCATCGGTAAGCTCATGCCCTATCACCTCTCTAGCGGCTTGCTGATAATGTCGGGTGGTATTCCCTCCCCCAATAACCAAAAAAAACTGGCGGTTTTCATATTTCGCCAGTTGCGTACGGATAAAGCTGTTTAAGCTTTTGAGAAATTGGATATCAATGCCGCCGTTTGGAACGACAAGTGATCCCCCAACGGAAATAATAACTTTATCTGCGTAGTTAGTCCCCATAAATTATGGCTAGAAGATAGTAACATAGCCCTACCTAAAAGGCAATGTCATAAGCCACCTATTACATAAGAATAGAAATGTCCGTATCCGCAAGATTTAAAACGTCCGCTTTGTAAAAACGAAAAGATGATACAGTGTGCAGTGTTCGGTTGCCCACGATATCATCTTGTATGAGCGATACTACCATACTTACGCAGAA
>DATKGO010000045.1:0-12787 GCA_035510695.1 Patescibacteria group bacterium
AACGCCCTCTTTTTCACCCCTTGAGAGAATCCAGCGAATACCGCCCCAGATAAGATAGGCAAGAGCAATCAAAAGAGCCAAAACAAAAGCAATTGTAATAAAGCTGCCTACAGCACTGGTTAAATTAGCTGTACAGAGAATACTAAACGCACCTGAGGCGCAGGGCTGGATGGTTGTACCGGCGGAAGCAGGGATAGGAGATATAGCTACGTTATTAAGTGCAGAAACATTACTGTTAACAGCAAATGCCGGAGCAACAACTGCTAATGGAGCAATTAGTGTAGTTAAAGAAATAATAATCTTTTTCATATCTATATTAATCTTATATACACGAGTATGCGGATGTCAAGAGCCATCACAAAATTCTCATTTTAATAAAGAAAGATTCAGCAGCGGTAGGTTAAAAATACTGCCGACAAAGTTAATAATCAGATAAGCCGCCAAAACGAGAATTAAACCCATGATGCTGTAAACGATTTTATTTCTGGCTTTTTCAAATTTGGTTTTATCGCCTTGTGACACAACCAGATCAAATCCGCCCCAAATGATAAAAGAAAGAGCAAAAAGCAGAGAGAAGACGAGAAGCAGAGTGATAAACGAGCCAAGTAGTGGCGGCAAGCAATCTCCGCTGCAAGTCGGTACGGAAGAGGGCGGGGTTATCTGCAGAACAGTTGGAGTGCCGCTTGGATTGTTCCAGGGAATTGATAGTGCTAAAAGATTTACCATATTTAATTATTAATTCTTAATTTTTAATCAATTTTAAATTTAATAATTCAATAATAATTAAAAATTAGAAATTAGGAATTTTTACATCTACGGAGTAAAGCCCGGTATATGTAAGATATTTACTCCGATGATTTGCAGAATGGCCAGTGAGAGAATGGCGAAGATAAGGCCGATGATGCCGGAGGTAATATTTTCTCTGGCTTTCTTAATCATTTCCGGATTTCCTTGAGAAATTAACAGTCGGTATCCGTTATAGATAATGATAGCCAAAGCGACTCCGCCGGAAAGACTAAGAAGTATACCGAATATGCTTCTGATAAAACCTTGAGGATCAGTGGTGATGCCGCCAATGGCAGTCATAATCTGATCGCAAGTAGGTTCGGTTGAGGGTTGAGAGTTAGATGCCCCCACAGTCTCTGAGTTACCGGACGAACCGGATGTTGTTGTGGTTGAAGTTGAAGGATTGCACTTGGAATTACAGTAAGAGACCGAATACTCGGTATTTATACAACTTTGAAAGCAGGTTGAAGTAGGGGTGGGAATTAAAGTTTTACAACAAACCAAACCGGAAGCGCATGTATTTCCTGGACCAGTGCTCCAAGAGCTACAAGTCGTTTGTTTTTGGCAAGTTCCCCCCGTAAAACTTCCTGAGGGCGCGTTACAGGCTCCATTTTGAGCCGTAGTGCCTAATGCAATTGTTGGAGATGGTGGAACCTGAGTAGTACAAGCGGTTTTACAAGCTACAAGTGATCCACAATAGTTTTGGCAAGCAATTACAGTGGTTTGATTACAGGCGATATTACAGGTATTTATAGACGTTGAATCCACCAAGGATTTACATACGGACTTACAGCTCGTTTGGTTAACAGGCTGGGGAGTGGGAGTAACACATGTATAGTCGGTATAAGGTGCATAGTTGCCTTTGGCTGCCGAAGAGCTATAACAGACCATATCATTGTTGCAGCTGCCGTTGACAGTCCCTCCGCATGATTGCGCGGCGAGAACTGCGGGGTGGTTTGTGGTGTAGTTAGTTTGATTAGTTGCTACAGTGGCGATTTGGTCGTTTCCCACATTCGCATAACTGCCTGTAAAGAGTGCAGTTAAATTATTCCAGAGAGAGGCAAAGACATTGGGTTGATTGGGGGAATTCGGAATATTAGAGGGATTATGAGGGCTAAAAAAAGAAGCGAAAGTTTTTATCACCCGGGAGAGAGGATTATAGCTGGTGTCAGGGCTGGTACTAGCGCCGATGCAGGGAAGGAGGTTGGAAGAATTTTTTGGATAGATAGGAAATACTAGCTGTTTTTCGTTAGTGTTGCTATTGCTAGTTGCAGGCGTTGTCCCCGGCGGGAGCTGTGATGCCTGATAGGTAAAGGAAGTGGGAACCTGGCATTCAAAAGGAGTAAGGTCGCCAAAAATAGGCATATTTGTCGCTTGCGCAAGGCACAATGTATCACTTCCTTTTGATGTCAGATCGCTGCTTAAATTTGTTAAGATATATGTATAGTTGGCAGTACCATCATCAGCGTTGCTTCCCGTTTTAGTAAAGCTGCCGCTGTTGGAGATTACACCATTGAAAATAACTGTATCTGAGCTGTTCCACCATAGAGAATAGCTGTCATTAGGGGTAATGTGTGTTATTGTCAGCGTTGATTGAGCAGTTGTGCCAGTGCCACTAAGGTTTGTTGGGCTAGCTTCTACACCAACGGCATTGTATACCTGCAGTGCTCCCACATATAAAACATTTATATTTGAAGGTGGCGAGCCTGATGTTAGGATGAATCCATAAGTACCCCAAGTTTTAAAATCATTTTTATCAAACGTAACTATTAAGTTTGCATTATTTTCTGCAGTAATATCATCAGATCCATCATTTGCACATGTTGTTGCGTTGCACTGACCTATACGGCCAGCATCGTTACTTAGACTAAAATTATCGGCAGTAAAGCTTGGGCTTCCCGCTTGATTTGGCTTTGTAATAAACACAGTGTAAGGGCCAGCATTTAATAAGTTAGCTCTTCCTGTGAAGTAATTTGAGGCTGAATGGAAGTCAATTGTAAACGTAGGCGAATTGGTATAGTGTGGACACGCAATGGTGGTAGATGCAATTGACACATCCCCTCCCTTATAAAAAGCAGAATATATGTTATAAAGAGGTGCAATACAGTTTGGCAATGACGTTGAGCTTGGTTGAGCAGCATAAGATTGATTTGGTAGCAAAAGAAATATTAAGAGAAATGTAATTAGGTGAATCCAGATCCTGAATTTTTTTCTCATACTCTCATCGTATCCCAAATTTGCTCTTGCTTGCAAGTGCTAGGTGCGAACGAAGACGAATTGTTAAATTGTTATTTTGTTAAATTATTGAGGATATGGGAAGATTCCCGATTAGATCGGGAATGACCCCACTTCGTTAAAGCTTCGTGGGGCAATTGGGGAAGGCAGGGAGAAGTTGCAACTGTTTCACCAGTTGACACAGTTTGAAGATTGTTATAATATTCATGGTATGAATGTTACAGTAACTCTTAAAGAAGTACGTACCCAACTGTCGGATTTAATCGCCAAAGTTGCATTTGGGCAAAAAAATGTGGTTATTACCCGTTTCGGTAAGCCGGTGGCAGCGATTGTGACCTATGAAGAATATGAAAAAATGATGAATCCGCGCAAAAGATTTGCAACACAAGAGGATTGGGATAAAGGATTTCGTTTGATGGATAAAATGAGAGAAAATACAAAAAAGTATTCTCCCAAAGAAGTCCAAGAAATAATAGATGAAGCCGTGAAAGAAGTCAGAAGTAAAAAACGTGCATAGAATTGTTCTTGACACCAATATATTTGTCTCGGGAGCTGCCTTATCAAAAACTCCGCCTTCACAGTTGTTGGATGCATGGCGGAAAGACAAATTTATCCTCGTTACTTCTCCGCAAATAATCAAAGAGATAAAAGAAGTATTATTACGCCCGAAAGTTTTGAAAGTTACAAGTTTTACGGAAGATGAAGCAAAAGAATATATTGAGGAAATAGAGCAAAGGGCATTTATTACAGATGGTTCATATTCAGTTGAAAAGTTGCAAAATGATCCGGACGATAATATGATTCTTGCCTGCGCGATTGAAGGGAAAGCAGATTTTATTATAACCGGAGATAAGCAAAGTCTTTTACCGTTGAAAGAATATCATGGGATAAAAATACTTACTGCCGCGGATTATGTAAATTCGTATTTAGCAGAGTGAATAAAAATGGATTCCCGCTTTCGCGGGAATGACGGAAATTGTATACTACTTTCATGGAACTGGAACATTTTGCTGCACTTTATCCGGATACCAGCCGGTTTACGGAAATTGAAAAATTGGTTTCATATATTAAAGAAGGCAATTCCTGCCAGTTAATCGGCTTGCCGGGTGTCGGCAGAGGTGCGCTTTTGGAGATGCTGGCATATAATCATAATATTCGCGCCAAACATCTGGGCGAAAAGCAAAAATGGTTTCATTTCGTACTGGTTAATTTCTCCGAAATGCGTAGCCGCGACCCCTTTACAGTCACCAAATTCCTCTTTCTTTCCCTTGTTGATTCTTTAAGAGAACGCGGTTGGATGGAGGAATATAGTAATGCAAATGAAATTTTCAAAGAAAGTTTGAGGATGCAGGATGAAATGGTTTTGTTTGCGGGATTAAAAAGAACGATTGATTATTTGGCAATTGAAAAACAATTTAACATAGTTTTTCTTTTTGATCGTTTTGAAGAATATGTGCCGGTTTTGGGAAGTGAATTTTTTGCTGACCTTCGGGTTTTAAGAAATAGAGCAAAATACCGTTTTTCAGTGGTGTTCTCCTTGAATAAACCCCTAGAGGATTTAGTGGAGCCGGCATTGTTCGCGGAATTCCATGAATTTTTGGCAGGGCACAGAGTTTATGTCTCTTTAAAAGATGAGCCGGGGCTGAAATTTCGTTTGGAATATTTATGTAAAGTGACGGGAAAGACAATTGAGAAAGATTTGGAAGAAAAAATTATTGAATTGACCGGCGGGCATGGTAAATTGACAAGATTGGCGGCGGAGACGGTGCTGGGAGATGAAAAATCCGAAATTCGAAGTACGAAATTCGAAACAAATTCCAATGACCAAAAACCAAATGAAATAAACTCACGTCATGCTGAATTTAGTTCAGCATCCTCTGTCATTCCAGCGAAAGCTGGAATCCAGAAAGGTTCTGAAAACGCCCGGATTCTGGATCAAGTCCAGAATGACAAAAAAGAATTGGTAACTTTTCTTCTTTCCCAGCGTACGGTCGGCGGCGGGTTGAAGGAGATCTGGCGGTCGTTTTCTCCGGTTGAGCAGTCCTGGATTTTAGGTAAAAACCGTACGGAAGAAAATAAAGCAATTGAAGAATACATGCGGAATCTGCAGTTTATAATTGACGGGAAAATCCAAATTCCGCTACTGCAAATCTTTCTTGATCAGGAGCAAGTAAATCTATCAGCCCAAAATGAGAAAATCGTTTTTGACGAGAATACCAATACGATTTCTAAAGGTAAACTTATTTTGTCCGATGATTTGACTAGTGCCGAGTTTCGTTTGCTTAAATATTTTTTGCAAAACAGCGAACAGATTATTGACCGGGAGAAAATTATTAATGTAGTTTGGGGAGAAAGCGCGTCGACTGCCGGAGTGACAGATCAGGCAGTGGATCAGCTAATTTTTCGACTGCGTAAGAAAATTGAAGAAAACCCCAATCAGCCCAGGCATCTGCAGACGGTGAAAGGCCGAGGATTTCGCTTTACTGCGTAAAGCGAATTTTTAATTCTAAATTTTTAATTCTTAATGAAATCTGAAAATGATTAATGTATAAATGAGTTATGGTATATGATCTTGAAGAGAGAACTGCCTTATTTGGAGAAAGAATAATTGCTCTTTGCAAAATATTACCAAAAGATGCAGTTACACTCCCTCTCATCTCTCAGATTGTTCGTTCAGGTACGAGCATAGGAGCAAATTATGCCGAAGCAAACGGGGCCAGTAGTAAAAAGGACTTCAAGAATAAAATTTTCATTTGTAAAAAGGAAGCAATTGAAACAAAATATTGGTTGCGTATGTTGGGAAATACAAATGAGACAATTAAGGAAGAATGCAGAATGCTTTGGAAAGAAGTGCAAGAGTTAACACTTATTTTTTCTAAGATAGCTAAAAGCTCTTCTGATTAATCATTTAAAATTTAGAGATTGATTAGAAATTAAGAATTAGAAATTAAAAATTATTTAGTTGTTTTACAACCAAACTGTCAGCTTTTTGTTAGTTTCATATCAAGTTGATCTCCTAACCATCAATTACAATTCATCCACTATGGAACGTTTGACACCTTCCCAGCCGCTAAGCTATGCTGAAAAGGAAAGTAAAAATATGAATGACACAGAACGTCAGCGTCTAGAACAGCTGGCAACTCTTGAGAGCTACCGCCAAAGATTGGGGACGATTCATCAACAGCAATTGGTTAATGGGAGAACTACGGAAAGAGATTTTAATGCCTGGTTAAGAGAGCCCAGAACTCAAGATTTTTTGGCCGAATTACAGCTAAGAGAATTGGCTGGTGTTCCAGGGGGTGGCAGACCGCCGAGACAAGAACAAATTGTCCCTCCAACTACTCCAGATCAGCAAGAGCCTGTTTTGCCGGGAGGTAGAAACGGAAGGCCTCAAGTGCAGACTCAAGAGGATGCTACGGAGTCTTATGCCAGAGGTCAGGAAAGGGTAGCCAAACGTCTGCAAAAATTTAAAGACCCCGAAGAATTATTTGCTGCTGTTTCCGAAGTTATGAGTAAAGAAGAACAGGCAGATTATCCTTTGGTTACAGGAAGAGTTGAAGATACCGAAACAGGAACTATAACTGAAAAAGGCACTATTAATGCAGCTAATGTTATCCGGTTTGTCCGGCAAAAGTTAACCTATTTAAGTAATCTTGATCCCCAGAATCCAGGTCTTGATTTGACTCAGGCTTTAAGTTTTCCGGTCCGAGGCCGCAGTATAAATTTGGCGAGTTATTTGAATCAATATCGTTTTGAAGATCAGTTTAAGGGACATCAAAAGTTAATTGATGAAGTACTCAGTATCGTGTATACCTCCAATTATATCCGCCGAGCCGGACTTACCGAGAGACTTGAGTTGGGTACGAAGAACTTCACGGAATTGGAGCAAAAGACGAAAGGCTTGAATGAATTGACGCGCCCTTGGATCGACTGGAATAGTCAGATCGATTATTACCTGACTATGTCTCATGAGTTTAAGATTGACAAGAGAAACATTGGGACAGAGGAAAACCCAAAATGGATAGAGAATCGTACCGGAGATAATAGAGTCGGCCGGGCTTTCCTTTCCATGGTGGATGCCTTCGCTGCCCTGGCGGATCGCGAAATGATCGCAAAACGTTTCGGAGCCGATTGTGACTTATTAAACATTGATAAATTTGAAAATGCCATTTACCAAAATGCCTTGGATAAGGCACTAACCTCATTTCCGGATCAGGATTATGCCAAACAACGAGCCAGAGAAGTTACAGACCAAGTCATAGCCGAAGCCGGAAGCGGTTGGACGAAGGCAAAGACAGATCCCGAGGCATACATGACATTGTTGAATATCTACACTACGCCTAATCCGAATTCCCAGTTAGCTTTGGCTGTCAGAAGATTAATACGCGATACTGTGGGTAAAAAACATCATCTATTTGAAAAAGACAGTAATGGTAAAGTTAAGACTTCAGCCAATGGGGAAAAACAGTTGGATACCGTTAACTTAAACTTCGCCATGCTTTATGCGGAAAATTTCGCCTATACGGCCAATATTATTACCATGCTGGATGTCACCGGCAGAAATTTTTCCAATGTGGAGCAGTTTTTATCAGAAATAGCGCGCTTACGGGGTATTCAAGGACGGGCTGCCAATCCGGGTCAGCTGGCTACAGTTACTACCTTTGCAAAGACAGACGTGCCGCTTTTGCAGGCAATCCGCAACAATAACGGAGATACTCTCGCGGAGGTTTTCGATAGAGCCAGAGAGATTTCGGATAAAATGGCAGCCACGGAAGAAGCAGCCGGAGACAATGAGTTGACGCCTGAACAACAAAAAGAGATAGAGACACAGCAAAAAGAGTACATCGTTAATTCCAGAAAAAATGCTTTCGGCGAGCAGGCTTTGAAGAAAAATATCGACGACGGAGTCAGAAATGCCCAGGAATTAAATACGATGTTAGGCGAAGGGAAGGAGTTTAACTTTGAAGAGTTTACCAAATATGATGAGGCGACACGGGAGTATAAAATTGATTTGGGGAAGTTGTATGAAGCGGCAGACGGTGTGATCAAGCGCATCAGAAATCTATTGACTACTAGAAAGGTAAAACTTACTCAAACGGATCGTAAATTGGAGAAGATGACTGTTTGGGTCACCGGTAAAGATGGAGTTAAAAAACCGGAATTACGAGACGTTTGGGTAACTCAACCATTAGGTTTATCGATGTTTGGGCCTGAAGTTTATGATGTTCCTATTTTTTGGCAAAAAGAGGATGGTAAGGCAGTTATGAATCTCATGGGAGGACATGAGATTGATGTTTACAAAATGAACGGTGAAAAGGGCGTAGATGATTTGGAAATAGTGAAGATGGCGGCTTTGAATATCTTCGCCGGACAGGCAATTGCGCATAAAATGGCACATTCGGAACAGCCATCCTTCGGATCTAATTATTACAGAGCTTTAATAGAAGGTTTGAGACGAATTCCTGCCTGGGCATATATTGATAAGACGGAGAAAAATAATAACAGGCCGATCGGACATTTTTTCAGCGGTTGGCAAATGGATTGGTTTAAGGAAAAAGTGGGGATTACGGAACCCCAACTGCTTTGGATGGATATGAAGCGGGCTTTTCTAAATCCTGAGACTTGGAAAGCTTGGTATAAGGCCATAATAGAACCCACGGCTAAAGTTCTGCAGAGTGATGTGGGAGGAAAATAAATAATCCAATAAACGAATAACAAATTATCGGATTACCCTATGGCTTTGGAGGAGTGCCTTGTGGTCCACCAGTTTGCGTTGGTTTTTGACCTAAGTATTGTTGTCTAAGCCTCTCTCTTTCAGCTTTGCCTGTGTCACCGGCTGTCCAGCGGACTAATTTCCTTGCAGCTTCAGCCTTTTCGGATTCATAAGCGTCACGGTTATAGCGTCCGCGTACCAAGTTCTCAAATTGTCTCATGAATTCATCATTGCCTGCCGTAGTGCCAACATCTCCGCCTCTTCTGAGTACTTGACCATAGGCATCATTGGTTAATGACTCAAATTGAGGAGCATTGGTTCTGGCAAATTTTCTCAGTCCCTGTCTCCAGCCTTCTATACCCAACGCAGTATTTTGCAACCAGTTTTTGTTGGGCATATCTCTATATCTTTGTAAGGTGTCAAAACGCTTCTCCGCTCCTTCTTTTTTCCTCTGAGCTAATAAGCCTGAGAGTAAGCGAGGATTACCATTCTTGTCTTTGCCAAATAACTTACCGCCGGTAACTCCCCATAGACTGGTAGCCATTTTAGTTCCGATACCCAGACTTTGGCCGATATTGCCGAGCATGTTCATTTCAGGAGCCTGGAATAGACTGCGAGTAAATTTAAGTGCGCTGGGAGCCAATAAAATAAAACCCAAACCTATAAGCGGCGCCAGGGCTGAAGCGCTAAGATCTAAATTTCCCAAAAGTGGGGGCACAAAAATATTGGTATCAGAAGTGCCGGGGACCTTAGGGGCATTGTTAAAAAAATCTACAAAAAGTTTGGCTAATAAGAAAAAGCCAATAACTGCAGGGAAAACTGCCAGATTGGCAGCCAGATCACGCAGCCAAGTGGAAAATGTGAGTTTGGATTTGGGGATAATGGAAGCAATAATCCAAAACGGCGCGAAGATAACATCTAAAAGGATGAAAATATAGGCTTTTAACAAAACCACCCAGACGCGGACAAGCGAAACTAGAATGGAAATAATTATAACCAGAAAACCCAGTACGGTTCCAATATAAGCTGAGACATCGCCAGTTCTAGAGGCAGCTATGCCTGCAACCGTGCCTGTAGCGATCAAATTTAATATGCCACCCACAGGAATCCCAAAAACATTAATACTACCTGTCACACTTCCAAGTGTAGTGCTAGTTAGAAGTGCGGCTACTAATCCCACTACAACTTGTCCGATTGTCCCGGTGGTAGTGACTAGATTTCCGAATGCATTGCCAAAGCTTTGAGCTATTTGCCATGAGTCACCGAGCGTTGATGAATTGGCAGCGGAATTGGAAGTTAGCGAATTGAAAAAGCCCAAAGGGTTATTCCCTTGGATATGTCCATAAACTATGCTGCTGATTGGCGTTGGATTATTAGTCGTAGGATCTATACTTGCCGCCAGATTGATGATGACAGCCATGATTACATACATGAGATCTATTAAAAAACCGGCTATAGCGTAAGAAAAAGTGATAAGCAGAAGACCGATAATGATTCGCGGAATGGCATATTGGATGGACATAACTGTTTGCGCATTTATTTTCACCCGCAGCATGATGGCAAAGCCAATGACTATAAAAATGAGAACAAAAGCCAAATAGGCGATATTGCGAAAAGTCGTCCACATACCCAAAAGCGGAGTCAGTTTGCAGTAACCAGTTTTAGACTTATCAGGGTTATTAGTGGAGTCACAATAACCGGCTGCCAGAGCTGTTTTGGTGACGCCGAAATTTCCGGCTAAATAGCCCGTGTAATCACCTAAATGCGCGGCTGGAGTATAAGTGACACCTATACCTGAAACCACCATTCCGAGTAAACCCATATTTTGCGGAGCAAGACTGTATTGATGGGTAGTCGCATTAACGCCCAAGCATCCTTTCGGGTTGACAGGATCTACTCCGGCGAGTTGGCAGGTCATGGCACTCATCACGTCAAGCATGACTGTCTGCACCCAGCTGTGCTGATTGCGGGGCACAGTATTGTCAGCATTGGGTGTAGTGAACTGGTTTGTTGTTTGGTTAGCTGAAGAAGTTGAAGGTTGTGGTGTTTGAGCGAAGGCTGGAGCAGAGCAAAGAGCAAAGAGCAAAGAGCAAAGAGCAAAGAGCAAAAATAATTTTGTTCGAAGAAGATTTGGAAAGCGCCTGGCAGGGAGACTCATATACATTCCAGTTTGGCTGATTTTCGCATGAGTGTCAAGGTTGGCGCGTATTGACAGATAGAATGAATCTTAGTTATGCTTTCTTTATATATGAGTGAAACAGGAGAACGAGAAATAGTCGTGGATAGGAAGCCGGAAGAGAAATCACCGGAAGAAGAAAAAGCGGAATATGAAAGATTACAAAAAGAACGGAATGAGAACGTAACAGTTGGGCGAGCCTATAGAAATGCTGTTGAATCCACGATAAATGAACTTGAATTATCCTCTGAGGTGAAACAAGCCTTAAGCGAAAAACTTTTAGCTGCGAATGAGGACATATTGGCTATAATGCAAAGCGGAGAGTTTTTTAGGCCGGCAGCCGAGCGTCCGGATGCCATCGTTATGGATGTGGGAGATACTTTGTCCGGAGAAAGTCCTACAGGGAAAGTGGTAAAAGCCTCAGAAGTTATTAATAAAATTGCTTCCCGATTGGGATTTGTCCCAAAAGATGGCGATTTGGTGACAGTAGCGGAAGGTGCTATGCAATTGCAAAAAGGTGGTTTGGAATGGGCAGCCGGGACTGCTTTATTAAAGGAAGGTATGAATATTACAGATGTTCCATATCCTGACGAAAGTGTGCCGTTTGCTATATCCCTAGTTCAAGAGGAACCTGCGAGTCAAGATTTTTCCAGTGCATATATTCATCGGAGATAGTTTGAATCATACTAGTTTTAAGCTATATTTAATCTAATCCGAGGCGAAGATAGCCATTTTTGTGAAAAGCCTCATCAAAACCAAAGATTTCTGTGGTTTCATATTTGTCAGCTACTGCCATTACTATACAATCTGTGAAGCTGACTGATTCGGCTTGTGTTTTAAATTTTTCTAATGCCTTTTGATGAATATCAATTGTAGTATCCAATATAATGAATCGTTTATCAGTTAGTAATTTGTGTCCAATAGCATAGGCAATTTTATGTGAAATTTTTTTACCCACAATATTAAGTGTTTCAGAAAAAACATCAGATGGAATAAAAATATTTTGATTTTTCTGAGATATCTTTTCACTAACTTCTATTGCCAATATATTATTACTGTCATTGGGGGAAAAGATTGAAACAAGTCCACTTGAGTCTACTATAGCTGTAGTTTTCATTTTTCGTAAAGATATTTATCTATATTGGTAGATAAATCCTTGGGTCCTTTGATATGAAGCTTTTTCCCAAATTCCGCAAGTTCTAATAATGCTTTTCCGGCATTGCTCATATAAGTTTTTTGCTTAATGCCATCTTCTAATGCCTCACGAATTATCTGAGCTTTAGGTTTTTTTTCTTGTTTAGAAATAATATCTAAGGATTGATTAAGTTGTTGGGTTAAATAAACCTGCGTTCTAATCATATGTGTAATGTATAACATATATTAGTATTTGTTGTCAAGGCCAAGACGTTAATTTAATTGAATAAATTCAGCTTCCATAGTACAATGCTTAGTGTCCAAGGAGAGGTCGCATAGTTGGTCTAGTGCGGCGGTCTTGAAAACCGCTGTGGGGGCAACCCTACCGCGAGTTCGAATCTCGCCCTCTCCGCAGATCAGAACGATACTTCGGGATTAACAGCACGTCATAGGGCTTTTGGTACGTCCAGACAAGCTGTTTATCTTTTAACTTGAGGTTCCAACCGATTTTTTCAACTGCTTTTCTCTTAACGCTTAAATCATCAGAAAATATCATGTCTCGTGCGTGTAGGGCATTATTAAGGAATTCTTCCATAAGTTCCAACCAAGCCTTTTGATTGCCTACGCCCTCATCAATTTTCTTCTGAACGATCTTTTGTTGTTTTTCAATGCTTTTTTTCTTCTGCTGAAATTCCTCATAGGTCATCTCTTCTCTTGCTCGCATTTTGAAGTATCCATCAAGC
>DATKGO010000046.1:0-17409 GCA_035510695.1 Patescibacteria group bacterium
TTGTCAGAATCTTTAAGGAAGAAGGACGATCTGCAAAAAATATAATCGGCAGACCAGTCCTGATTGAACTGTTGGAATATTGCCGGAAAAACAAAAAAACAATTGACGCTGTTATTGTTTACCGCTTAGATCGTGTTTCACGACAATTACAAGATTACTTATCAATACGGAAAAAATTAGCAGACTGCGATATTGCCATTATTTCAGCTTCCGAACCAACAGGAAACAGCCCGACTGAAAAATTTGTTGAGTCAATGCTAGCATGTTTCGCACAAATGGATAATGACGTCAAAAGTGAGCGAACCAAAAATGGACTGAAAGCCCGATTTTTGGCAGGGCTTACGAGCGGTACTCCTCCGATGGGATATAAAAGTGAAAATGGCTATGCAGTTAAAGATCCAAACACCTGGGATAAAGTCAAAGAGGCATGGGAGCTGATGGCAACCGGAACAAAAACCCTTCGTGAGATGGCAACTCTGATGAATAAATGGGGAATAAAACAACGATTTCATAATAAAGAGATGATGATACAGCCACAAACTTTGAGCAGAATATTTCGAAATAAATATTATATTGGCATCCTAACCTCGAGTAAGTATCCTGAGGAAGTACGCGGTCAACACTTGCCAATGGTCACAGAAGCACTTTTTTATCGGGTACAAGCAGTAATTGATGGGAGAAATACCAACATAAACGTGCCTCTAGCTAGAAGAAATAAGGATAATAGCGAGTTTCCACTTCGCAGAATCCTGCTTTGTGACAAGTGCAGTAAGCCTGTAACAGGCGGATGGAGTAAAGGAAAATATGCACGTTATGCATATTATCACTGTCAAAATTGTCGTAAAGCACCCTCAATTTCTGCTGAGAAAGTCCATGCCGAAATAGTTCATTATTTATCAACCATAACACCTACAAAAGAAGGTTTGGATGCATTTCTCGCGTTATTACGCAGAACGTACTATCAACGCGTTACGCAGCTTCAGAAGCGGCGTGATGAAGCAGACAAAGAATTAAAAAGGCTTTACGAGCTTCGTCAGTCAATTATTCAAAAAAACCTCAATGGCATTTACTCAGATGAGCTCTTCAAGGAACAGAATAAAATTGTAGAAAGCCAGATAGCCAATATTCAGATCACCAAAGACGATGCGTTATTGGCTAAGTATAACTTAGAGGCAATAGTGAAGTTTATGAAGGAAAAATTTGCAAGCTTAGGGACAACGTATCAAATGTCAAATTTAAGCCAGGTTCGGGTATTGCTGTGTTCAATATTCCCCTCTGGACTGCGATGGAACTATCCAGGCTTATTGAACACCTCAATTAGCCCGATATATCAATCTATTCGTATGTTTGACGCTGATAGCGTCACCTCCGGTGCCGGGGGAGAGACTCGAACTCTCAAGGCCGATTAAAGCCAGTAGTTTTTGAGACTACCGCGTATACCATTCCGCCACCTCGGCATATTGCAATTATACCGAAAAAACATAGTTTAAACAACAAGGCAGGTTAGCTTTCTTTTTTTGATTATTGATGCTAGAATTAGAGTATGAAATTTGAGATTTCACAAAACCTTTTATCTAAAATTTCCTCCGACGTTGTGCTTGTTTACGTTTTTCAAAACGAAAATGAAAAAGGACCTTTCTTTATCTCTTCTTCAGCCTATTCTCAGTTAAATAAGGCTTTAAGTGGTCAATTAGATGCAGCCTGTCAGGCAGAAAGATTTAAAGGCCAGCAAGGAAAAGTCGTCTCAGTTTTTACGCAGGATAAAATTGTCCCGACAAAAGTAGTTGTTATGGGTTTAGGCAAGAAGAGTGGATTTGTTTTGAATGATTTACGCAAAGTGACCGGTAAGATCGTTACGGCATTTAGGAAGAGGAGTGATTCATTGGTAATTGCTGTTCCGGAAGATTTGGATGAAAGTGCGCAGGAAGCTTGCAGAGTAATTGTTGAAGCGGTTGATTTGGCCAGTTACGAATTCGCCAAATATAAAGCCAAAAAACCGGAAGATAGAAATTTGGAAACGGTTATCTTGGCTGTAAGTGAACAGGTGGCTATTGTTGATATTAAAAAAGTAGTTCAGTACACGCAATTGTATACCGAAGCTACTATTCTGGCTCGTGATTTGGTCAATGAGCCGGCATATATTGCTACTCCTACATATTTAGCAGATTTAGCAGAAGATATTGCCAAAGCAAATCCTTCAGTAACCTGTAAAATTTTTGGAAAAACACAAATTGAAAAAATGGGAATGGAAGCATTTTTAGGTATCGCTCGAGCTGCAAACACAGAACCGAAATTTATTTATTTATCTTATACGCCGGAAAAAGTCGGCCAGAAAAATAAAAAATTGGCTTTGGTGGGAAAAGGAATTACCTTCGACAGCGGTGGAATTAATGTTAAACCGGGAGACCACATGCAAGATATGAAAATGGATATGGCCGGAGCAGCCTGTGTTTTGGGCGTTTTTTCAGTAATTGCCAAAATTAAGCCGGATTTTTCGGTTATCGGTTTAATTGCCGCAACGCCAAATTTAGTTTCCGCCTCCTCGATTTTGCCGGGTGATGTAGTAAAAGCTCTAAATGGCAAAACAATTGAAGTTCTAAATACCGATGCGGAAGGCCGGGTAACCATGGCTGATAGTCTTTCATTTGCTGTTAAAGAAGGTGCTACCCACATTTTGGATTTTGCTACTTTAACCGGAGCATGCATGGTTGCGTTAGGTATGGAAATTGCCGGTATTTTTTCCAATGATCGGGATTTGATTGAGGAAGTAAAGTTAGCAGCCTTCGCAGAAGGCGAAAAAGTCTGGGAATTGCCGCTTGAGAAAGATTATAAAGCGCAGAATAGAAGTGAAGTGGCGGATATTGCCAATATTCCAAATAACCGCTACGGCGGGACAATTACCGCTGCTTTATTTTTACAGGAGTTTATCGGTAATAAACCTTGGGTACATTTTGATATAGCCGGTCCGGCCTTCGCATCTAAATCTTATGAACTGGGGCCTCAAGGCGGGACAGGATTTGGCGTACGAACTGTGCTACAATTGTTAGAAAGGAATAACTAATACTATGATCGGTGTAACAGAATTAAAAGCAGGTACTACATTTAAAGAAGACGGAAATTTATACGTTGTGATTTCTTACGAGCATATTAAGATGGGCAGGGGTTCCGCCAACATTAAAGTCAAAGTCAAAAATTTAAATAACGGCGCGACAGTTGATAAAAGTTATATTAACGGCGCTAAGGTTAATGATGTAATGGTAATTAAGCGTGAGTTGCAGTTTTTGTATAAAGACGAAGATAGTGCTTATTTTATGAACCCGCAAACTTACGAACAAATTGCCGTACCATTGAAGCGAATTGACGGAGCGGAATATTTAAAAGAAGGCGAGACCTTTACGGTAAGTTTCTTGGATGAGGAAGCTTTATCGGTGGCTTTACCTCCGAAGCTGGTATTTAAAGTTGTCGATACTGCTCCGGGAGTAAAAGGAAATTCCGCGACCAATGTTTTTAAAGACGCCGAATTAGAGAATGGAATAACCACAAAAGTTCCGCTTTTTATCCAAATCGGTGATACAATCCGTGTTGACACCCGCACTGGAGCCTATACGGAGAAAGCTTAAGATTCATGAATCAAAGTATCTTCCTGGCATTTCGGGAAAAGTCTTTTTTATTCCTCTGGATTGGGGAGGTTTTAACCCAAATTTCAATTAATCTTTTCCTTTTTTATCTAATTTTAAGTGTTTTTGGCTTAACTAAATCTAATACTGCCGTTGCAATTGTTATTATTACCTGTAACGCACCGGCAATAATTTTTGGTGTATTAGCCGGAGTTTACGTTGATCATTGGAGTAAAAAACAGGTCTTAATTTGGACTAATATTTTTAGGGCATTATTCATTTTCATTCTGGCGTTTATACATACAGATTTGGTAATAATTTATATTATCTCTCTTATTATCGCTTTTATTTCCCAGTTCTTTATCCCTGCCGAAAATCCGCTTATTCCGTTGATTGTTCAGAAAGAGAATCTTTACTCGGCAAATGCTTTGTTTGTTTTAGCCAATTACGGATCGGTGCTAGTTGCGTACATGTTATCGGGTACGATTATTTTATTTTTTGGTGAACAGGGAACATTATTTGTTTTAACCTTTTTACTTTTAGTCAGTTCCGTCAGCATTTTTTTCGTGCGCTATCGAATTGAGGAAAAATATAAAGAAAACGTCCGGATGACTCTTAAAGTAAATATTAGACATGAAATAAAAGCTGCATTAAATGTGGTTAGAAAAACTAAAGAAATTTCCAGCTCACTTTTTTTACTTGCTTTGTCGCCGATTCTAATTTTACTTATAGCCGCAGTTGCTCCGGGTTATGCAACTCAAGTATTAGGAATGGATGTGGAAAAATTTCCTATAACATTTGTGACGCCGGCAGCTATCGGAATGTTATTGGGAGCAGTAATTTTGGCTAACCGCTTTCAGAATATAGCCAAAGAAAAAATGGTTATTGCAGGTTTATTTATTTCGGGATTATCTTTACTTATTCTTCCATATGGTTCGATAATTTCTTCCAAGGAATTTGTGCAGGATTTTAATCTTTTTCTTCCGCATATACTAATGATTACCAGCCTTCACGTTTTGGTTGTTCTGGCATTTTTCTTAGGCTTAGCCAATTCATTGGTATTTGTTCCTTCCAATACAATCCTGCAGGAAAATACGACGGATGAAAACAGAGGGAAAATATATGGCTTGCTAAGTTCCATTGTCGGTTTATTTTCTCTTGTCCCTTTAATCGCAGTAGGAGGGTTGTCAGACCTTATTGGCGTAAGCCACGTGATAACCGGTATGGGAATTTGTGTATTACTAATAGGAATTTATCAAGTTTATGCACATAAAATAGGCTACTCGCAGAGTATTAATTAATTATGCAATTTTTTGTTATCAGCATTATTATTTGTTATATCTTTTTTCTTTTTTATCTATATAAGTTGGGTAAAGAAGATTTTGTTTTAATTCGAAAAAATGTAGCCCTTGAACAATTATTTAATATAACTTTTATCGCAACTATAGTCAGTTTTTTAGTGGCGAGGTTGTGTTATGTACTTTCTCATTTTAACGTAACTTATCTTAATCCCTTGAAATTCTTCGTTTTACCTTACTTTCCCGGTCTTGTTTTTCCGGCTTTAATCGTCGGTGGATATTTATATATCTGGTATAAAAGAAAACTGCCAAGCGGTAGATTGATTGATTTTTACGCTCTGGCATTGGCCAGCATTATGCCTTTATTGGCACTCTGTCAGCTTTTTTTACCAGGTCAGCAGTTGATTGTTCAAGTCGTATTAGCCATAATTCATTTTTTTATTTATTTGTTTTTCCGTTTCTTACTTTTGCCTAGGGTAAATAGGGGAGAGATTAAAGATGGAACTCTCGGGTTATTATTTTTAGCTGTTATTTGTACCACTTCTTTTTTACAAGACGCCTTTACAAACACACACGGAATACTTTTCTTTTTACAACTGGAAGACATTTTTTATTTATTAGTTCTTCTAATTATAATTGTTTCTTTATATCCTTACGAATTTAGACAAACAAAAAAAAGAAAATAATTATGCAAGACATTAAAATATTATTTGAAGATGATGCAATTTTAGTACTTAATAAACCGGCGGGAATTACCGTAAATAAGTCCGATACTACTATTCATGAGTCAACTGTACAGGATTGGACAGAGAGACGATTGGGAATTGGAAAAAGTTCTCTGTCATTCCTGCGAAAGCAGGAATCCAGCGAGAACCAAGATAACACTGGATCCCGGATCAAGTCCGGGATGACAGGGCAAGTTACCGACTATACCAGTGATGAATATTTTAGACAGTCATTTGCTCAGCGCGGCGGAATCGTACACCGACTGGATAAGGAAACTTCCGGTATTTTGATTGTGGCGAAAAGCTGGCAGGCATTTAAAAATCTGCAGCAGCAATTTAAAGATCGATTGGTTGAGAAAACTTATCTTGCCTTAGTGCATGGTGTATTATCTCCGCAAGCCGGGGAGATATCCGTTCCGGTTGATCGTTTGCCTTGGAACCGGAGACAATTTGGTGTTGTACCGGGTGGCAGAGAATCAACGACTTTTTATAAAACATTGCAAACTTATAGCCTACAAGGTAAACAGCCGGAAAACTTTTCTCTGGTTGATTTGACTCCCAAAACCGGTAGAACTCATCAAATTCGTGTGCACATGAAATATCTAAACCATCCAATTGTTTCCGACTTTCTTTATGCGGGCCGAAAAACCGCGCGTGACGACCGCAAATTATTGGAACGGGTTTTTCTACATGCTGCCAAAATATCCTTTAACCATCCGGTTACCAGGGAAAGAATACATTTTGAAAGTCCGTTACCGGAGGAGTTACAAAGTTCCATTAACAGGTTAACTAAATTGTAAAATATTTAACAATCTAGCAATTTTTTGTTAAAATTAATGATAATAGAGGAGGTGAATTATGGGAAATCACAGCGGGTTTTTTAAAGGCGAAAAGAAAAAAAAGAGAAAAGAAATAGTGGGCGGTTCAGCATACAGTACCGCACCAACTTTTGTTTTGCCAAAAATGGTTGAAAAGAAAAAAAAGTCAGCCTAAAAATGCAAAACAAAAGAATTATTCGTCACCCTTTTTCCAGTATAAAGACAGCGATAGCATTTACCGCCATTGTTTTTATTTTGTTGGGAATTGCAACTTCAATAAAAGTTTTTCAGACTATTCAAAAAAGTATTTTTGACGGACAGCATCAGTTCGTATTGCTTATTATCTCAGCAAATAATAAAGCGACGATTGCAGCTATAGATCCTAAAAATAATACTTTCTCGGCAGTATATATTTCCAATCCCAAAAAAGAAGATATTCAAAAAAATATGGCATTAGGTATTGATGGAAGTTTGCATACCTCTTCTTCTATCTCAAACAAAAAAGATATAGAGCAGGTGCTGTTTAGCAGTATTTTCTCTTCTTTAGGTAATAAGACTCAGTTGACCTGGTATGATTTGTTACGTCTTTATGGAACATCAAGAGTGATTGGTAATCAGAATGTCCAGGAGAGTTCGTTGACACTGCCGGCAAATAGCGACGTAATTAAAAATATTGATGGACAATTTGTTGATTCAGCTTTACAGCAAGAAAACATTACGATACAAATTATTAATGCCAGTGATATAACAGGACTGGGGCAGCAGCTTGAAACTTTATTAACCAACAGCGGTTTTTCGGTTATTGATGTTCGAACCAATCAGACGTCGATTAATTCTTCAGTGATAAATTATGACAATTATGATTATGCTACAATGCCCTATACGGTAAGCAAATTGGGAAGAATTTTAGGTTTTTCCTTGCATGGAACAAATAAACAAATGATTGCCAATGTCCAGATAATTATCGGAAAAGATAATGCCGATAATTCAAAACTTTTTATTTTTTAAATATGTTTATTTTAATTATTATTTCACTTGCGGTTATTTCGGTAGTTTGGTCATTTTTATCGTTACAGCAATCTAAAAAACATGAAGAGACGAAAAAAGTGAAAAAAAAGTTGGAAAAGGGGAGAGTTATTTTTTATAAATCTTCTTCGGGCTCCGGTAAGGCTTGACGTTCTTCATCAATAAAGGTTTTTATAGATATTTTGGTCTTTTCGGGCGAGGTTGGCGCGATAAATGACGGCTGGTTTTTTAGTCGATTTACTCTTTTTATTTCACGAATAAAGACGGTGACTTTATTATTATCCATATGTTTAATATACGCTTCATAGACATTGCCGATTTCCATAAATTTAGTTAACCTTCTACTTAAATCATCAGGAAGCATACCGATAAATTGTTTTTGATTATCATAAACGAAAATTTTCATTCTTTTGATGACCAGCTCAATTTTTTCCCCACTTCGTACGTGATTTAAGGTTTTTTTATCTGTGATATTAATTAATTCAACGACTTTAGTTTTACCAGGCTCTTCAATAAATAAATTACTTAATGAAACAGGTGTGGAAGGGAAGGTTTTAATATTGATATTACCGTTAAAACGTCTTAGGTTGCGTGTAGCAATAGGATTATGCATATCAAGTGAAAGAACTTTTTGGTATAAATTTTTTGCTTCTTTAATATCTCCCAAGCTGCCATAGGCAAACGCGAGGCGGTTAATAGCATCAATATCGTCCGGATTTTCCTCAAGAATAGCTTGATTTAAAGCAATTGCTTCTTCCCAATTTCCTGTGAGGGCTGTTTGTATAGCCTGAGTTTTTAATGCGGTCATATTGAGGCGCTGATAGGTTAAAATTGTAGAGAATTTGGTTGCAAAAGTCAATAGATCAGAGGTATAATGAAGCCTATGAGCGGACATTCGAAATGGAAAACAATTAAACGTCAAAAAGGGGCAAACGACGCTAAACGCGGTCAAGCGTTCACAAAATTATCTATGGTTATTACCTTGGCGGTGAAACAAGGCGGAGGAATTAGTGATCCGGAAAAAAATTTTAGACTTCGTTTGGCCATTGACGCGGCGCGGGCTATAAATATGCCTAAAGACACGATTGAACGGGCAATTGAACGCGCGGCAGGCAAACAGGTTTCGGAAATGGAAGAAGTTTCATACGAAGGATTTGGTCCCGGAGGAATTAGTGTCATGGTTGAGGCAATTACAGATAATAAACAGCGTACTACGCCTGAGATAAAAAGTTTATTTGATAAAAATGGCGGAACCATGGGAAATCCGGGAAGTGTAGCATATCAATTTTCGTTAACCGGCCAGATTATTTTACAGAATCCGACTCAGTCTCTGGATGAAATTTTTTTGCTGGCCGCGGAATGTGGTGCTGATGACGTTGTAGAAGAAGACGGCGAAATAATTATTTATACCAAACCGGAAGAGTTGGATAGCGTCCGCCGAAAATTAGTGGAGAAAAATATTGCTTTATCTACATCCGAGATTATCAGAAAACCTTTAATGGATAAAGTAATTACCGATAAAGAAGAAGCCGATAAAGCGATTGCGTTTCTTGAGCGGTTGGAAGACCATCAGGACGTGCAAAAAGTCTATACTAACCTGCATATTTATGGCGAGTAAATTTTCTCATCCACGCGTTTTCATCTTAGATAAGCGCCAAAAATTCGTTGCCAGTACACTTCTCTTGTCTGTTCTTTTCTTTTCAATTCAAATGGGGTCGGGAGGAGTGGGATTTGGTTTAATTTTTCTTTTGGCTTTTCTAACCATGCCTCTTTTTTATTGGGCAATGCACAAAGACATTAGCGAAAAAAGTTTACTTATTATTTTTCTTCTGCCTTTTTTATATAGTTTGGCTTTTGGTTTATTTTATTTTCTTATTCCCACGCGAATTTTATTTCGTTTGATTTTAACAATTGTTTACGGCATAGGTCTTTACTCATTATTTCTTAGTCAGAATATTTTTGTAGTCGCGGCCATAAGAACAATAGCGCTTTTAACAGGTGCCAGAATTGTTTCGTTTGTCATTACCATTCTTAGTTATTTACTTTTGGTAAATACTATTTTATCTTTTCATTTTGCCATGCCGTTTACACTTCTTTTACTTGCTTTGGCGACTTTTCTTTTAACCTATCATTCGTTATGGACATATACATTACAAAAAACTCCATATAGATTATCGGTTTGGGCCGGGGGACTGACATTATGTTTAGTAGAAGTTGCTTCGGTTTTATTTTTTTGGCCGAGTACGCCGACAGTATTGGCTTTGTATTTAACCGGTATGTTATATATTTTTCTCGGTTTATCTCATATGTGGATGGAGAAGAGGTTATTTAAGAATGTTTTATGGGAATTCAGTTGGGTCAGCCTGATCGCGTTTTTATTTTTAATGCTGTTTACGAGTTGGGGAAAGTAGGCAGACGAGAAATAATCCAATGGGGAAGTAGAGGAGAGAATACTATAAGTCCTATAATGTTTTAGCGTGAAGTGATATAGTTTGATATAGTATGAAAGTAAATTTTCACAGCTTTGTGGATAACATAGGTAAGGATGTTGAAATTGAAGCTCACTTATCAGCATAGAGTCAAGCATGCTAATTGTCTTAAATACAGATGTTTATTGAGGGTAGTGCAGTGCTTCTCTCGTCTCCTTCGGTAATTCTTACAATTATTTTAGGTTTAGAAAAAATACGAACACATTTTTCACGGAATATTAAAGGATGAAAACTAATGAAAATTGCCTAGGCTCGGAGGAGGGGTCGGTCCGAGGTTAAATTCTACTTAGTAAGAAGAACGTAAGGACACTATTGTTTTTGAAGTATTAGAAGGGCCATCTTATTATTCTCTCTTTCGGTAGTGGAGGCTAAATAAGTTATGTCGCACAATAATAGTTTTACGACGCGAGATTTGGCATAGCCTTGGGGAAGGGCTTGCGGTTTGGCACTCATTGTACTCATGATTTGGATTTGATTATGTAACTTAATTGATAATTTCTCATGATCTTCCCCCAATAATCACCTCAAAAAATATTTGTGTTTTTTTCTTGTTTATCATTAAAACTCAAAATTTTTCTCAAAGCTTTTTTCACAGATTTTATTGTCCTGACAAGATAAATTGCTGTTGAGTGGATTTGTTTGGAGGTAAAAGTATACGTCGTATGTTATTTCCTTGCGTTCTAGGGCATCCTAGAGGGGCGTATTTGAGGTAAAGTTTTTAGTGAAATAATTCGTGATAAAATTTTTTAATGTCCGCTACTGTGCGCTTAAGATAACTTGCTCCTGGTCTAAGAATATTTTCCAAATCATTTACTCTATGAGCATTAATATCTGGTTCAGTATAACCACCGTTAGCAGCAGTTGCTAATGTTTTAAGACTCTTTACAACAGCATTTTGTTTTTGTTTATCATATTCAGCTTGTGACACGGCCATAGGAGTGAATCTAGTTATATGATGCGTAGTCGTTGGTTGAATACGTTCAGCCGCAGGTTTACCTGAATGACGATGTTGCGCATCGTGTAATTCAACAGAACCCACATACGGCTTGCCAATTTCAGTACTTAATCTATCAGGCATATTATTTTGTGAAAAGTATTTTCACGAGATAATCTAAATATATATGATTTATTAATTTTTGCAAGAGCCAATGTTGGGATTTTATGTCGCCCCACGTCGCTAAAGCTACGATGGGCAAGCCCAACTTCGTCAAGACTACGATGGGCAAGCAAAATAATTTTAGTTGTGTTAAATTAGTTGTATTAATATGGAGACTACTTTGCCGAAATTAATTGATCAATTTCTTGAATATTTGGAAATTGAAAAAAATTGTTCCAAATTGACTATCCGAGATTATCGTCATTATTTGGAGGTCTTTTCCGATTGGTACTCCTCTACCCTATCTCATAAAACTATTCACGATTTGGATCTTTATGTAATTCGCCGTTATCGAGTGTTTCTAACCACCAAAGTAGATATTCAAGGCAGAAGTTTAGGCAAAGCAACTCAGAATTATTATGTCATAGCTCTGCGTTCATTTTTACGTTATTTAATGAAAAATGATATAAAAACGCTTGAACCTTCAAAAATTGACTTGCCCAAGGCTGAAAGTCATAGTTTGAAATTTCTTGAACGAGCTCAGGTTGAGCAGTTAGTGACACAGCCGGATACTTCCACCCTTGAGGGCATGCGTGATCGGGCGATTTTGGAATTGCTATTTTCTACCGGTTTGCGCGTGTCGGAATTGGTTAGTTTAAATAGCCAGCAAATTAACTTTGAGCGTCGTGAATTTGGCATTATAGGAAAAGGCAGAAAAGAGCGGATAGTTTTCGTTTCCGATCGCGCGGCAGAATGGGTAAAAAGATATTTGGATGCCAGAGAAGATAAATTTAAACCCTTATTTATTCGTTATTCAGGCGTTGTAATTGAAGATGAAGAGGGAGAAAAAATGCGTTTAACTGCCCGCAGTATTGAGCGAATTGTCAAAAAATATGTTCACTCGGCCAGATTACCTGTGGACGCAACTGTGCACACGCTCCGGCATAGCTTTGCAACCGATTTGTTAACCAACGGTGCAGATATAAGGTCGGTTCAGGAAATGCTCGGGCACAAAAATATTGCCACTACACAAATCTACACTCATATTACTAATAAACAGCTGCGTGAAGTCCATGAGGCCTTCCACTCGGGGAATAAGGACGACGATAGTTTATAAAGTTATCAAGTTCATAATGTTTATAAAGTACAAGGAAATAGTTATTTAATATTATTCTTTTAACTTTACGAACTTTATAACATTATAACTTTACAAACTTCGTAGAGCTACCAGGTTTCGTAGGAGAGAGTTACATTATCGGTAACTGAATTTTGACCCGGGTTAATATTTGTAACAGCAGCACTATTTGTCACTCCGGCTGCCTGTGTTTTCATCATCAAAGGCTGTACAGCATAAATTCCATTATTACCTTCGGAAATATTTGTGATTTTGCCCAGATTAATTCCGGCAGCTTTGGCCAGACTTTCGGCTTTTTGTTTTGCGTTATTTATGGCCTGAGTTCTGGCTTCATCTTGCAACTTTTGTTGTGTGCCGTCTGAAAAAACATAATTGGGACCGGAGACATTTTCCGCTCCGTCTTTGGTTATAGCATCAATTACATTATTCACTTTAGAATTATCATGAACTTGTATGTCTACATTTTCACTCACAGTATAACTAATAATTGTCTCAGAATTTTGTCCCGGCCGGATGGGCAACATTATTGCTGCGGATTGTGAATTATCGCTGTTGGCATAATTAGGAGATGAATTATAGTCACTGGTTTTGATGTCCTTTTTCGCTATGCCAAGTGTTTGTAAATCGGCAACGATTTTATTTGTAGAAGTATTAGCTTGATTTTGTGCGTCCTGTAAACTCGTAGCTGTTTTGTTGACGGTAAATGAGACATCCGCCAGATCGGGTGTGGCATTAACTGTGGCAGTTCCTTGGACGGTAAAAGGCTGGTCTTTTGAATTATTGGAGAATAGATTTAATGAGTGATTAAAAAAATAATTAACCAGCATGAGTAGAATTACTGTGAATATCGCGGCAAGTAAGGCTGTTTTCAATGCTAATTTTGCTTCGGAAGTTAATTGCATATATTAATATTAGGAGTTTTGACTTGGTTATGTCAAGCGGAGTTATTTTTTTAGATCGCCTTTTACAGTATTGATGACATCCTGCAGTGTAGTCATAAATTGCGCCGGAAAAATAATCGTCGAGTTTTTTTCAGTTGCAATTTCCGCCATAGTTTGTAATGTACGAAGCTGTAAGGCAATCGGATGTTTGGAGATGATATCGGATGCTTCTCCGAGTTTGGTCGCTGCCTGCATTTCGCCTTCAGCCGCGACTATTTTCGCTCTTCTTTCCCGTTCTGCTTCGGCTTCCTTGGCCATTGCTCTCTGCATATTATCGGGAAGCGTTATGTCTTTTATTTCCACGGCCGTGACCTTGACTCCCCAGGGTTCAGTGTGAGCGTCAATCACGTCTTTGATTTGTTTGTTTATTTTCGCGGTTTGCGACAAGAGCTGATCCAGTTCGAATTGACCTATAACGTTTCTGACGGTTGTCTGACTGATTTGATTGACTGCGGAATAGACGTTTTCAATTGCCAATACCGATCTGCTCGGATTTACAACTTGATAATAAGCGACAGCGGCGATATCGATGGAGACATTGTCTTTGGTGATAATTTTTTGGGAAGGAATTTCCATGGTGACGATTCGTAAACTTACCCGAACCATACGTTCGAATATGGGAATTAATAAGATAAGTCCGGGTCCCCTCTCCCCTGTGTGTCGGCCCAGAAAAAAGATGACACCGCGTTCGTATTGCGTGACGACTCGAACACTGAGGAAGAAAAGGACAATTATGACGGCAAGCAAAATATAAAACATATACCTATTTTGTAATCGTTATCGTTTCGCCGTAGGCGGCTTGCAGCGAAGTATAATGATAAGCTTGATCGCCTATAGCCGTGCCGGGAAGAAAACCGATTACTGTGGTGATTGGTTTATCTGTAACTTGAAATGTAGGATTCAAATGTAAAATTAAGGTAGCAAAGACACCCGATCCTTGAGAGGGTTGGGTTTTGGGAAGGATTCCGACTGCGTAATTAATCTCGCCTTTTTTTGTGTCAATATTGTTTATAAGTGGAGTATTAGCGTTTTTAAGATAGTCGCCTGGTTTCACAGATACATTAGTAAATATTTTGGGATCATAATTTAAATGTAATTGTACGCCGCTAATGTTATTTTCTCCTGACTGAATAAATATAGGCAGATCATATTCATTCGTATTGGCAGTTGTTGAGATTTGAGTATAACCGAATTGCATAGCAGGTGTAAAAGCCAGGACAGTATGATTAGTAGGCGTAGGTGTCGGTAGTTGAGCTACCGGCGAAGCAGTTTTTTTCACATTAATTAACGAACCGATGAAAAGCAAAAGAATGATGGCGCATAAAACTGTCAATCCAAGAACAACTTTGTTTTTTTCGTTAGAATTTGCCGGGTTATTAAAATATTCTTTTATTTTCAGCCAGTAAGTTTGTAATTTATTCATATTTTTAGTTGTCATCCTGAGCTTAGTTGTCATCCTGAACTTGTTTCAGGATCTCGTCTGGATGCTGAAATGAATTCAGCATGACCAACCTTTTCTTTAATTTATTGTCCGGTTTGAACCATTAACTCGCGCTCAAAAAGGTTCAAATCCGTAATATCAACTACTCCGTCATCATTCAAATCCGCAAGTTTTTGTGTGCTTGCGTCGCAGCTGCTTGATCCGTTGATGCAACCCAAGATAATTGTGTAGTCATTGATATCTAATTGGTTATCACCGTTTACGTCGCCCGTAACCAAGGTAACATCGCCAAAGTTAAATGTATTGCCACTATTTATTGTATTGACTTGTTTGACATTAGGCAATGCTTTGGTCAAGTATTTAGGGACAGAGAGTTTAAAGAGATAAGTGTCGCTTGGTAAATTTAGATTGATAGGACTGCTCAGAGTAAAATTATGGTTGGCATTGTAGGTAAGAGTTCCAGTGCCAGTTATCACCGGATTGGCCGTTGGGTTACTCGCGGTATATTCGCTAGGATAGGCATAAACAGTTGCAGTGAGTGCAGTATCTACAGGACTTTGATTACTTCCGGAAGCGCTGGGATTGACATTATCGCCCGAATCGCCAATTCCATGCAGATGGGCTGTAAAACTCACTGTAGTGCTGCCGGCAATCGGAGTGGCAGTCGGACCTACTCCTGTTGGACTTATACCGGTGGGGGAAGTAGCTGGTGAACAGGTGTCGGTATAAGGGATAGTGGATGATTGGCCATCAACTGTAACTTGTAGAAGATTCGCCGTAGTTATCCCTGTCTGAACACCAGAATATATAGAGTTATTAATATTGACAGGTCCTGGTAATGTGAGTGTGCCAGATGATATTGAAGTCAAATTTGAACTTGAACAATTGCTGTCACCGCAAACGCTTACTGATACCGAATGACTGCCACTGGAATTAGGAATTGTCAGAGATAATGTCTGTTGATTGGTCGGACAGAAGCTCGAAGGAGAAATAACTGGCGAGCCAGGCGCTACTGTGATGGTTGGAGAAGGAGTGAGTGAGGGCGTAGGTGTGTCAGTAGTAGTTGAATTTGTCGGCTGTGTGGTAGAACCACTACAACTATTTGGAACTTGGGAGACCTGTGTCCCCATGATACTGCCGTCACTATTATAGATTGTCACATTAACGTTTACAGATGTAGTGGTTGAATTATTGTAAGAATTATCAATAATAGGGACAAATGCTGGACCAGAACTAGCATTAGGATTTACAGTTCCGCTAGCAGATTGACCGTTTAATGTTGCAGTGAACTTGTCGCCGCTACAGCCTGAATCGCCGGTAGCACTAATCTCAACGTATGTACCCTGCGAAAGGCATGAAATAGTGGAAACGCCGGATGAAGTTTGGGGATTTCCAGATAGTTTGGTGCTTAAAAGTGTGATGTTTAAACATGTCCCGCCGGATATGGTAGGTCTGGCACAACATTGTTCTACACTGTTGTTGGTACCAGGAGCATCAGGACAATCTGCTTCAGTGTAATTAGTTACACTTGATGGAAGCGCGTATCCATACTGACAAGAAGCCCCATTTAGGATTGTACATGCACCATGATTTTGGCTGCCGCTGCCGGCTTGGCAAGACTCATTTAAACTGATATAGGCTGGAGTAGGATTAGGACCTGCTCTTATATCAGCTTGCGGACAGCAAACGGTTCCTGAACCACAGGAAGACCCGGAAGTAACAGTACAATATTGAGACTGGACACATTTTTGTAGACTATTTCCGCAAATTGTAACAGCCGGAGTCGGCGTAATTGTATTTTGAACGCATTCATAAGTTCCATAAGGGGCTTGACAACTTGTTCCACTTGGACATGAACCGTGTGGGTTTCCATTACTGCAGTTAGTGGGTGTGGGAGTTGGAGCAGAAGCTTTACAGCAAAGATCAGTATTGCCGTTATCTGCTACGGCTGCACAGCTGCCGCTTGCAGAAACATCGCCTACTGCGCTGCAGCTTCCGTGAGCATAACTAATACAAGTTCCCGTGCATGTACTTGTGTTTGCTACGCATTCATAGGTTCCATAAGGGGCTTGACAGGTTGTTCCGCTTGAACAACCTCTTGTTCGACAATCTGATGGTACTGCTGTAGGTATGGGGACACAACATAAGTCTTGTTTACCGCCACTTCCACTTTCTGTAGTACAGTTATTACCAGTTCCATCTGTTAACCCCATAGCTGAACAACTTCCATGTGCATAGCTATAACATGTACCCGAACAAGCATATGCATTATTAGTTATAGCAGGAATATAAATAAGAGTTAATATAAAAAAGACGAAGATGCCCAGGGCTGTGAATAGTTTGCGCATGGTAGCTTTACTATGGCAAATATTTATAGCTGTGTCAAGAAGCATGAGAGTAGTATGAGAGTAATTGTTAAATTGCTGGGGTTTTGCGTTTTTCGAGGTGAGAGATTCTTTTCTCATGATCATTAACCTGATGATTCGTAATTAACGAGTCTTCTCTCATATTTTGCAATTCGCCCAAAACTCTATCCATACGGCTGAAAATATCACTTCGAAAGTTTACTATTTCTTCGCGGAGACTATCTATTTTTTTCTCTATCATTATTTCCATGTCATTACTTAACCTTGCCAATTTTCGGTCTAAATATATTTTCGTGACCAATTTATCCAATTTCTTATCTAAAGCACCGCGTCAGCGGTAGAGATCCACGCCTTTAGGCGTGGGTGAATAAAGTGCGGAGGCGGTATAATAGATGGGATGGAATATACACACTCAGGGCACGGGGTATACTATGCGCAATACCACATATGCTGGTGC
>DATKGO010000047.1:0-9438 GCA_035510695.1 Patescibacteria group bacterium
AGGTCCTTTCCTGGCCGGTCTGTCAACGAGCATTAGAGACTAGGCGAGCATGGTCAATCATCATGCTTTCCTTTTTCAATTGCTCATGAAAAAAGTTATCAATCACTTTCGGAGGCGAATAATAATTCACCAAGCGAAGAACATCTTTGACTTGATCCGGCGAAAGAACGGTATAGAAAGAAAGCCTTGACCCGATCTTGTCCTTAGGAAAACGTCTCACCGACTTCAGACAACCTAAAACAGTTGTCTCTCTCCTTTCAAAATCGGAATGTATCATTAATTGAGGCAACTTAACATTATGAGAAGGCTTTTTTACTAATTCACATCTTCCATAAGAATTACCGATCGCTCCGCTTTTCGTGACATAAGAAGTAGGCTCGACTTTTTGAAAAACTCGTTCACTTTTCACCTTCTCGATATATCGCTTCACCTGCCGCCTAATTACCTGTTTTGAAACCTCCGGTATTTCAATCTCTTCCTGTTCAAGCTTTAAATTATATGAACACCCCCACCACTTACCGAAGGACTTCACGCCAGCCGGAAGAACCTTTGTCTTATTTTTATCTCCATACTTTGCCGCATAGTTACTTTTTTCTGTAATAGTCCAAGGAGTATAAGAAGCAGAATGCAAAGCAAAATCGCGCGCCTGATTGTCATTTTCTTGTCCAGAAACTCTTAACCAACACTCCATTATTTCTATTCTCTCAGTCTCGCTTAACTCACGATCAAGCCATACATGATAATGAGGAGCTCCCCTACGTTGAAACTCAACCACCCACATATAAAGTATACCTCGACGCCTCAATTCTTGTTTCCATGAATTTGACTGCTTCTTGCACATTCTATAAGGCATGTTGTTATTATCCCAGTGATGATAGGTTAAAGTTACCATAGACCGCCAAGGCCCTTGAATAAAGACCTTTGACAACCTTCTCCTTACAGCAGCAGAAAAATCAGTAATGATTCCCCGCTTACCTGGACACCCACCACGACCTTTTAAACCACTTAAAGCCACACCTCTTTTATAAACTTTTAAAGTACACTTCTCAGGTGTCTTAAGCTTATTGTGTTGAGATATGATATTATTAACAAGCAGGCCCGAGCCGCCGCCGCGGCCTCCGGCCGCGTTCGTCGTACGGGCCAACTTAATAACATTTCCAGGCACATTTCGCTTACGAAATAGCTTAAGAACATCACTTTGAAGCCTTGGAAACGAAGGTGTAATATCAAATGACGTAGCAAAACCTCCTTAAAGATCATTTAAGCAGTTAAACCACGACAATTTTACTTAATAAGTTAAATAAAAATTGAGGCGGTTACTCTATTTTTGGAAGTGACTAAACAGCCAAAAACACCGAATCAGAAAGAGGTAACCACCTCAATGGGCATGCAATTGGAAACAATAGCTGACAGGAAAAATTTTTGTTCAGTGTTTTTTTTATGTTTAGTCATACCTCAATAATAACTGATTCGTAACAGAAAAGCAAGGAAATTAAGAGCGCCGCAGCCCTGGGCCTACTCGCTCATTAGTCCCTTAATAATACGTGCATTTTTGGACAGTGGCCCAGGATGCGGCGCAAAGAGCAGACCGGCCAGAGGACCTATTTTGCAAAGGTCCTTTCCTGGCCTGTCTGTCAACGAGCATTAGAGACTAGGCGAGCATGGTCAATCATCATGCTTTCCTTTTTCAATTGCTCATGAAAAAAGTTATCAATCACTTTCGGAGGCGAATAATAATTCAGCGTTAGCATGCTTTTCCAAGGCCCTTGTAAAAATTGCCAAGTAAGAGCTTTGCGACAATGTTTAGAAAACCCTTTTACCTCACGTGATCCGATAGCACCCTTATTTCCATTATTCCTTAAAGGCCCACTTATAATAAGACCCCTCTCATAGATACCAATTTGCATTTAACATACTCCTATCTTGATTATTTAACCTTTATAACAAGCAGGCCGTACACCGCCGCGGCCTGCGGCCGCGTTCGTTGCATCGGCCACTTTTCACTGTTCCCTTACATCTTGTGGCATTTTTTGCACATTTATAAAAGCAGCAAAGTAAAAAAGTACAGTCGATCGGGTCTTATATTTGAAAATAACCCAATTTTTTTGAATTTGGATATCATTAAACATTGAACTTCCCACCACAACACTTCCGGGCACACCGGAAAGCTTTATCTGGTTTGCATCGAGACGATAGGTCAAATCGTACTTAAATGGCGTTACATCGAGCGAAAGGCCGTTATAAATCGACTCATAAGATGTTGAAACCGCCCCAGTGGCCGAAGTAATTACAGAATTAGATCTCCTACTTTCATCACCGAACATTAAAGTGACCGAAGAATCACCATGCAGATAAAAGATTAAATGCCTTTGAAAATTGAGTGAATCTTTAATGTAATTATCACCTGCAACTAATCCAAGTTCAATATTTGTTGACAAAATACTACTTGTCGATACACTTAAATTTACCGGACTCCCTAATAAAATTCCCCTTGAAACCGAATCATTTATTGTAGAACCAATCATGTACATATCGCACTTGTAAACATTAAAATGCGACTTGTGATACTTCTCCGTGCTGTCTTTTACATAACTCTCTCTATCATTTTCCTTTGCGTTTAAGAACTCCTGTTTATTAGCTGTGACTAAATACTTTTTAGAATAAGGAAGAAAAACGGTATATATACTGTCCTTTTTAGCTTCTTCCCTCTCTAAAGTAGAATCAACCCTCACGACACAAAACATATTTGTGTCAACATAAAGCAAATACCCGTCAGTCTTAAGATTTTTTCGAACTTCTTTAACCGCCTCGTCAAAAGGCTTTTGACAAATATCAAAAGGGCGCATCATTTCCAAGCCAGAAGTCGACCCTAATACAGATCTATTACTTTTCAAAGCTAATGTCCTAAGTGCATCATGATAAGAATAAATTCCATCCAAAGTGTAAGTATTTTGTCTCTCGCTCACTGATGCGAATGATGATAATACGAATATCTGCCCAAATATACATACAAGAAATTTTAGTTTCATTAGCGAATAACCCTTCTGTAATTTGTTCCAGTAAGATTTGAATCATTGATTATAATCGCCTGAGATCTAACAAACGTGGTACCGGATAATTTGGAGTTAGACAAAGCCACTTTATTATGACTTTTATTAAAAAATCTATGTGCCATTTTAGGCACGGAATTTAAAGCCCATATCAATGACAATAGAATAACCAAAGATATTATAATAAGCTTTGGATCAGCCCATATATTGACCTTCACCTTCTTTTCGACCGTTCCTTCCAGAAAATAACTTTTATAACAATCGTAAATACGTACATCATGCTTCCATGTAAACATCTGCAACGGTTCATTATTTATATTCGCTTGTGAAAAAACGCCACACTTGACGGTTTTTGCACCACCAATAATAGAATAACTCTTATGCTTGTACGTCAGTTCAGCCACCCTACGAATTCCTGCATCCATTGCGTCAATATGCGGAGAAATAAAAATAAGTTGATGGCCGTAATGACGATGCTCCATTAAGTACTTTACGCAATCAACATTATTCCTATCTTGCCAATTTCGATTAGAAAAAATATTTTGCGCCTCGTCAAGCACACACATGCTATTCTGCTTAAGCTCTTCCCAAAATCGACCCGGATCTTGAAGATTATGAAAACCTCGTTCAAGTTGAATTAAATCCTGATCAAACATGACAGAGATACGTGACAATACAATACCGTCAATGTTCGTGTAAATCTGATTGCCCTTAGAAAGTTCAGGAATTATGTATTTTTGAATAGCGTAAAGTGTTTTGCCCGTTCCAGCAACACCCGTATAAAGAAGTAAAGCCATTTAAAAAAGCCCCCTAACTACCCTCGTCCGCCCCAACCAGACGTAAAGAATTGACTTATAATCCGAAAAACAGTATCCCTATAAAAGAAAAATATCATTATTAAAGCGATAATATTAAATAACGGCCGCAAATATTGACCTATATTACCCACGCAAGCATTTATGTAAATAGGTTTATTTGCCCATGTAATTGAAAACGCCTGAGAATCACAAGGACAGCCGCCAGAACTCGTATCACCCCAATTCACGCGAAGAGAATCAAAAGTATGAGCAACAACATTACTGTCTACGTGTATATTAGTATCAGCACTATCAGCAGATTTTAGACTATCCATTTTTGCATGAAATCGTGCAAGCGCAGACGTTGAATCACCTAGGTGCATATACCCCGTGGTAGTATCAGTAACACTATCCGGGACCATGTTCCCCGAGGTATCCATTGTACTAGACGTAGTGTCAAAACCATAAAGCTTTGCAAGATAAGATGGTATTACAGCAATATCTTGTGCCATACTTTGTAAAATCGATTTAATTTCTCCAAGTATTCCATTACCAGCATTTACAGCGTCAGTAGTTGCATTTTGCGCAGTAATTATGCCGTTTGCATTAACAATAGACTGAGAACCCTTTGTAGTATCGGGCGTTTTCTTTACCTGCCCTCGTGTCGAATCAGTGCTATCACCAGGAGCAAATTTACATGGATTGACAATAGAATCATTATTTGAAGTATAATTAATTGACGCAGCACCACCACACCCAGTATCAATACCAAGAGAGGAACAAGTACCAGATAACAATTTTCCACCCTGTGAACATCCATGAAAAGTAACACCGTCAGAATTCCATGTACTATCTTTTGCGTTTTCCGCACGTAAAGGTATCCCATTCATTGATATATCAGAACATCCATTAGTAGTAACAGTATTAAAACTACTATCAGGAGCAGGAGATCCATCATTATTAGTTCTATGCAAAGTCAAATGAACCCACACACCCGAACTTATCGTAACCCCATTTATTACCGGAGGAAGAAGCGGATTTACAGTACCCAATTGTTGGCATTCCGTACCTACAATTGGTTTAGCCGTAGAATCAAAAGCAGCATCTCCACAAGCCTTATTCTGCGGCATATCATGACTTGCCGCATTAATTTGGTTTCCTGATTGCGTGAAAGTACCTAATGTTTTTTGCGCTTCAAGACAACCACAATCCGCAGACCCCGTACCATCATTAGTTTTCATTAAAAACGTTGCCGTATAAGAATCACCCGAAGTAGTCAATCCTATCAAATAAGCACCCAGACCACTAGCCGTTTGCATTGCCCCAATATAAGCATTCTGCGGATAATTATGATCATAAGGATATATCCCCGTTCTAATATCACAAGATGCAAAAGTCTTTCCCAAAGCAAGCAATAAAATAACATAAAACGATAAATAAGCCAATTGACGAAATGACAATTTTTTATTCATTTATTGAAAAATACCCCCCAACAGAAAAGGCCACCACATACTAAACCGCAAAAAAACCACATAAAAAGTGACATTTGAGCATCAGTTAATTTACCAGCATTTGTCTTATTATTTCCCGGACAATCAATACCTATATCGTAAACATCCGAATAAGATTTTTTCATCTTATTCACATAATCACAAATGGCGCTATCACTCTCATAAGAAGAAAACCAAACCAATTGAACATCCATCATAGGTATATTATTTATAGCAACAGAAGATTGACTTGAAATAATAAAAGGTAAAGAAGGATGAGGAAAATCATAATTTAAATCAGTATTTCCATCATAAAAATAACCCGCATTATCCCTTACAACATAATTAACAAAAGACCAAGCAGCATCATAACCATAAGACGTAATTGATTTAGCAACGAAATCATAACAAGGTATAGACCTACGCAATTCAACCGTCTTAAAATTTGGGTCAGCCGTATTATAAACCGTATTCGGTTCTTGAGCAAATACATTAGTAGACAAAAAAAGTACAAAAAGCGGCGCGAGACTGGGCCTTTTTGCTCCTCGAACCCGTAATAATAAGTTTTTGTTTGGGCAATGGCCCAGTACGCGCCGCAAATACAAATACAAAAACCCAAGTGTGCTGCGCACGATCCCCCGGCCCCGATGCGTTCGGACTTTTATACCTTTTGAATACAAAAGGTTTCCTTCTTCATATTTCGCTTCAAAGTCTATCATTAAGTTACCCCTTTGCGATCCTATCGTATCAACCATTTTTTATTTAACCATTCCGGAAGATGACGTTCATTCTATTATCTCTTTTATAAACACCTAAACCATCCTCAAAAACAAGGAAGTCATTATTTTAAAAGACAATACCGTTATTTCAATAGAAAGAATAGTGGCCATTCCGTTTATAATTCCGTCAAAAAGTATTTGCAAAGCAGCCGTAAGCCCAATATAGCAGCAATATTGCATTAAATGGGGTTGACTTGCGGAAAGTTGATCAATCGACGCTTGTACGTTAACTCCCGTCAGATGTGCAGTAACATAATTTAATCCCTTAGTAAGCATATTTTGAATAAACCAAGAAACAGGACCCTTCCAGCCTGTTAACGCCTGTATTAAAACCTCGAGCGAAGGTTCTAAGCCAATAAACATTAATGTCCCAGACATTGCGAATAACGTTTTCAAGCTTTCCCAAATTCCGGTCAAAGCAAACCCATTTCTAACAATAATACGCCATGCACCTTTCATATAGCGCAAACACCACTTTGCGACTAAAACAATATCACCCATTTTAACCCTCATTCCTTTGATCGCGATCGATAAAACTCTTAGGCCCAAAAGCCTTTTCATGTTTTTTACGTGCCATATTTCCCCAAGTGCAAAGCACTATAAATACCAGCCAGATGATGAAACCTATTGCATGCATTTAATAACCCATCCTAATCATTTTAATTACAACAAAAACACCTATAATAAAGCCCATTGTTCCAAGATACACGGGAGCAGTACCATTAGCAGCACTTGAAACAACACTAAAAGCAGAATCAGCAACTGTTGAAAAATTCATTTTTTTACCCTTCCTTCAAAAAAAAAGGCCGTTTTCCTTGGGGGAGGAAGAACGGCCCTACACTTCGATCGCCCCCGATTACCGGCCAGCTTTACGAAGTATATGAATCACAACCGCAATACCAACCACAATCCCAATAACAGCAATAACACCAGGGGCCGCTCCATTAGCCGCCGAAGTTATAACCGCATTAGCAGAATCTGCCAAAGTATTCCACTGCATTTTAAAAACTCCTCTCTATAGTTAACATTGCCCGGATGCGGTCAATTATTATGATCCGCGTTTGAAATTATTTTCCGAACGACGTAGACAGCAAAACCAAACGCACTCGCGATAAAAGGCAACATAAACCCACATATAAAAGCATTCAAGTTAGCATCACCAGTTGACTGAATATTAAACACAAAGATTTACCTCGGATTTAAAGAACCGAAAACAACGTGCATTGCATAAAAAAACCATAAAGCAACAAACGACATAACGACCAAAAGCAGGAACGCATCCAAACGCGACCATTTTTTACCTTTGCCGTCATGAAAATATATTGCAGGTTTTTTCAAAAACACCGACACTTGACTTAATGCGACTTTAAATATTTCAAACACTTAATCCCCCTCGCTTACTGATTAAGCTTTTTCGCTTGCAACGCCGGAGTATAACGCGAAATATTCCGAACGGGCCAAACTCTTTCGAACAGTTGGAGATTTTTACACTCAATTGTCAGTACGTCGCCGGCCTTTATTTCTTTTTGATACATAGGCAGCTCGACAGCAGCACGACAACGGCGATCGTCAACCATTTCAACCAAAGCCCCGTTAATAACCCTAGCAGGTTTTGCCTCAAAATCCATTTTCACGCCCTCAGCATTAGTAAAACTTGAAGCCGCTTGAGCTTGACACTCTTCTTGAAACATCTCGATAACCAGAACCTTTGCCATAAATCCCCCCCCCCTTTTTGAAGTTAAAAAAAATTGTATGATTAAATTATAATAAAAAAAACAAAAATTGTCAACCTTTTTTTTTAGTTTTTTACAAAACCGAAAATCTCTTTCCACTTTCCCTTTTTCTTATTTGTGTTTTTTTTAAATATATTCTCTAGCCGTTTTAAACTTCTTGTTTCTTCACACGATATTTTGAAAGTACCCCCCCTTGATTGACATATAGACAAACCATTAAAAATACAGTTCTCACATGCACACATTTTACCGCTTTCAACTAAAACCTTTTTCATTAAAAACCCCCAAATTCTTCAAAGGAATTTTTTTCGTCCGCATCGAAGAGCTCTCTTACTATATGACCACAAAACGGGCATTCAAAATGAACATAATCCGGGTCATCACTTGATCCAGACATTATCATTTCGTCACCACAAGTAGGACATTTTTTCTCAAACATGACACCCCCCTTTATATCTTTTGTCAATTATTATTTCTTTACAAAACCCCTCAAATTTTTCACTTGCTTTACTTATTTCAATCATTTTTTCAAATGATAAACTTGTCTGTTCAAGCTCTTTTCGTCCAATACCCAACACGCCATATTTCTCATACCACTTTACAAAAATCTTGCAATTATCACACTCTAAAACAACCTCTCCCTTTAGGTCGAAAGAAAACTGTGATATTTCCATTACCTGTTTACAAACAGGACATTTAATAAGCATTACCTTTTCCATAAACCTCCCCTAAAATGGTATAGGTTCAAAACCCCTTGAAACGTCAGTCCCAAACAAACAATAATCTATAATTCTTAAGCAAGCATCCACAAGGCTTTCTCGAATAATCAACTTCATTGGCAACATCATTTTCTTTTCGTCTCGAGTAAAACGATACTTTGAATGATGTTCGACAAGCCTTTTAATACACCTTTTTGCTTTTATACACGCCAATTTATCTTGACGACATAAATATTTATTTTCCTTGCCACCAATATCAATTATTTCTTTAATCAACTCAATTCCCCGAGACCACCCACACCATCGACCAAATTTTTCAACTCCTTTAGGAAGTACCTTTTGCTGATTTTTCGCAGCATATTTTGTAGCATAATTCGCCCGTACATCTATAGTCCAATTTACGTACGTTGATTGATGAAATGCAAATTTTTCAGCAGCTAAATCATGATTTTGATTAGTAATATTCAACCAAGATTTCATTAGCCACCGCCAACTATTTCCCTTGTCATCTTCCCATTCCGGAACATCATCGAATTGCCTATCCATCCATACATGAAAATGGTGAGTACCTCGATGCTGAAATTCAAGGATCCAAAGATATTTTATTTCATTATCTCGCATATTTTGAAGCCATGAATTTAACTGTTTTTTTACTACCTTATAATCATATTTTTTATGTTCATGAAGCGTCAGCGTTAGCATGCTTTTCCAAGGCCCTTGTAAAAATTGCCAAGTAAGAGCTTTGCGACAATGTTTAGAAAACCCTTTTACCTCACGTGATCCGATAGCACCCTTATTTCCATTATTCCTTAAAGGCCCACTAATAGTAAGACCCCTCTCATAAATACCAATTTGCATTTAACATACTCC